>JAUILW010000147.1 GCA_030432795.1 Gammaproteobacteria bacterium | reverse complement strand
TCGAAGCAGGCGTCGGCGAATGGCAAATCGGTCGCATTGCCTTGCTGATGAGAGACACGACCATCAAGCCTCACCCATCGCGTCATGACCTTGCCCACCGCAACGTACTCGTCGGTGAGGTCGACACCGAAGACACGGCAGCCGCTGCGAGATGCTGCGAACCGGGCGGTACCGCCGAGGCCGCAGCCAACGTCAAGCACAAAGTGCTCCGCACGCAGGTTGAGCTGATCCAGGAATTCTGCGGATGCCTGGCGTCCGCCAATGTGAAACTCTTCCACCGGCCCGAGTTCCTCAAGCGTTACCGTCGCTTCAGACTTTCCCAGCTTTCTGACGCCTTCCCGAATGGCTTCGAGCAGGTCGCCCCGTGTGTAGTGCTCTGAGACGCTTCCGGTATCCGGCATAGGTGGTCCTCGCTTTAGGTTGTCTGCTTATCTGATTCGCGAGATGTCTCGAAGCGGCCATCGCATTTCAGGTACCGGCTTGCATGGCCGCTGCACCTGCTGGTTGGCGCGCTGCCTTGGTAGTATGGAGACATGCCTTCCGCGCGTGCAAATCTCATCCTCTACCGTCTGGTGCTGGCCATCGCCTATCCATTCGTACGCCTGCGGCTGATGCTGCGCGCGCGCCGGGAGCCGGCCTACGCGGAGCGCGTGGAGGAGCGGTTTGGTTATGTGCCGGCCGACATACCGCGCGCGCCGATCTGGTTTCACACGGTATCCGCGGGTGAAACCATAGCCGCTGTGCCGCTGATCGAGGCCGTGCTTGCGCATTTGCCCGATCGGCCGGTGCTTGTCACCACGATGACACCGACCGGCTCCGGGGAGGTGATCAAACGGCTCGGTGATCGCGTGAGCCACTGCTATGCACCCTATGACTTCACCCGTTCGGTTCGCCGTTTCTACGATCGGGTAGCGCCAAGCGCGCTCATTCTCATGGAGACGGAGCTCTGGCCCAACCTCATCGAATGTGCGAGGCAGCGGGGCATTCCGGCGACGCTCGTTAACGCCCGCCTGTCGGAGCGCTCGGCGGCAGGGTACGCCCGGGTGGGCGGGCTGACCCGTGACATGCTGGGCAAGCTCTACGGTATAGCCTGTCAGACCGAAGCACACGGATGCCGCTTTCAAGCGCTTGGGGGGCAAAACGTGCAGGTGGTGGGCAGCGTCAAATTCGACGCTGAACTGGGTGATGCGCAGCGGCGCTCGGCCGCAGCGCTGGGGGAGCGATGGCAGTTGGCCGGGCGCGGCGTGTGGATCGCTGCGAGCACGCACCCGGGCGAGGAGACTCTGGTGCTGGAGGCGGCGCGCATCGTCGCCGATTCGCAAGGTGGCGTCTGTCTGATCCTGGTGCCCCGGCATCCGGTCCGTGCTGGGCAGGTGCTTGCCGAGGCGCGCGAGCGTGGCTTCAGCGCCAGCCTGCAGAGTGAACTCACAGGCGCTGCGCCGGATGTGGTTGTGGGCGATGAGATGGGAACGTTGCTCGAACTCTATGGCGTTGCCGATGTTGCGTTCGTGGGCGGTAGCCTGGTGGAGCGGGGTGGCCACAACCCCATTGAGCCCGCGCTGTGGGCCCTGCCGGTGCTCATGGGGCCGCATGTGTTCAATTTTGCCGATGTGGCAGAAGCGTTCTGCGATGTAGGTGCGCTGGAGTTCGTCGATAGCGCTCCAGCACTTGCGGACGCGGTCCTGCGCCTCTTGCGAGACGAAGAGGCGCGTCGCGCCGGCGGCGGAGCGGGGTTTCAAACCGTTGCGCAACGAAAAGGAGCACTTGCTCGGCAGACGGCATTTCTTCTGGGGATGCTCGAGGAGCCGGCTAGCGCTCCGCCGGCAGCCAGAGAGGGCCAACAACAAGCAGCAGAACGCCCACGTTGAACCATGCGTTAGCGCCATTGCCAGATGCTATGGAGCCAGCGCTGTCGAGCGCAAACCATAGACATGCACCGGCCACCATGGACTTGCGTACTCCCTCGGGCGCGGTGTCGTACGCCCACGCGGACAGGCACCACACAGTCGCACCCCAGCCCAGGAGAAAGCCGCCTGTCAGCGCGGAAAGAAATCGCATTTCCGCAGGCTCGTAGCTGGGAAACCCGTCCACCGGCCAGGCGAGCACGTCCAGCACCAGTCGCGCTGGCTCGCTCAGACCGGGGATCGTGGCCAGAAAGAGCAGGGGGCTGAAAGCGGCGATCGTGAGGGCTGATACTTTCAGCCACGCCCGATGAAAGTTGTGCGATCTCAGGCGGTTCATTCTCGCTTGGCCGAGGTGGAGTGGTGCTCGCCGAGCAGCAACACAGGTACATTGCCGCCGTTGCGTTTTAGCTCCCGCAGCAGATAGATGCTCAGAAAGATGATGCCCAGCAACGCCGCGGCCACGCCCAGCGCGATGCCCGCTGGTGTGAATTTGTGACGCCACGCGACCCAAAGCCCGGTGAGCGCCAGATACGTAAAAAAGTCGACGTGAAATTGCCCCGGCCAGCCTACTTGAGCTATGGCGGGCAGCGTATTGGCGAAGAGATTGACGCCATCGTTGGCGATTGCCGCAATGGTGTACACACTGACCACCACGCAGAACACGACAAGCAGTAGTCGAAAGTACGTCATGCGTTGGCTCCCATCAGTTGCTGCATGGCCTGTTGAATGGTTTGCATGTCGAAGTACTCGCGCCAGTAGCAGATCTTGCCGTCGTGCACTTCGAACACACCGGTCACTGGCAGTTCGAACCAGCCCTGCGCGATCCGATGCCGATCCAGTCGCTCCGTGACCACCCGGTCTGCCTCGCTGATGGTCCGCAGAATCCTGAATTCGTTTTCCTCAATGGGCGCAAAGAACGGCTCGAGCGTTGCCCGCACCCCAGCCGGGCCGTGCGAGACGGTGTTGGGGCTGTTGATGTAGACGAGATCGTCCGCCACGAACTGCAGTGCATTGTCGAAGTCCATCTTCTCCATTGCCGCCATGAACATCTTGACGACATCCGTGCTGCTGGTTCCGGTCATTGCCCCTCCTGTTGGGTGCTCGTTTGAAGCCGTAGCATGTGCTACGTTTATTCCGCCGTCAATGCTTTTATGTAGCGATAGCTACGCTTTGCCTGGTGGCTGATAATATGCGGTAAAGGAACCGGCCACCCATGACGTCCCGAAGAAAATCCGACCTGCGCCGCGCAGAGATCATCGAAGCCGCGGCGGCGCACCTCATCGAACACGGACTGCACGACAGCGGTCTGCGGGCGATGGCGCGCACGGTGGGTATCAGCGATCGCATGATCATGTACTACTTCGAAACGAAGGAGGCGCTGGTTTCAGAAGCGCTTTTGCTCATCAGTGAACGTCTGGCTGCTGGCATGGATGCGGCCTTGCCGAAAAGCAATGCAACGGCGCGCCAGGCGTTGACGGCTCTGTCGGCAACCCTGCAGTCAGCTGAGGCCCAGGCAGTGATGCGTTTGTGGTTCGAGATCATCGGGCTCGCCATGCGTGGCCAGGAGCCGTACGCGCAGACCGCGGCGATGATTCTCGAGCGATCGGAGGCACAGATTCGCGGCAAGCTGCGCGCGGATCACAAGCATCGCGCACGCGAGGTGCTGAGCGCTCTGGAGGGCGAGGTGATGGTGTCGTTGTTGCGGGGTATTTGAGCGCTCCAGGAAACTGTTCAGCCGGACAGGTCGTCCACCAACGCCAGCACGCGTTGCATTGCGGCGTCCTCAGTACTTGCCCGCATGAGCACGCAGGCGGTCAGTCCGGTAGCGGTTAAGTGGAAACTTGAGGCGCTGTATCCGGGGCCTCCCCGTTATGTCCGTATCGGTCATTGGGCTCCACCATCAACCCATACCCATAGTGCGGGTTGCACCACGGCGGTTGCGCGTGCGGTACGGCAACCAGGGTGCTGCGCCGGATTGGATCGCCTGATGGGTAAGCCGGTAGCGCGCCGTAGTCCGTCAAACCGCTTGTGTGACGCAGTAGATGCCCGACGGTCATCGCGCGATTTCCAGGCAATAGGTCGCAGTCTATCCAGTGCTATACAGGGCGGTAGGATCATACACCGCACGCAGCACGAGGCTTGCGATGATGGCTTTCGTGATGCTGGAGATGGGTAGGGCGCATCTTCGCGAACTCAGAAGGTGCCATCTGCATTGGCGACGGCGCAGAACGACTGGGCGTCAACCTGCCGGGCGCTCAATCGTCTCCCTAGCCGTTGTAGCCGCTCAGCGTGTGGCGGCGCTGAACCGGGTCGTTCGGATCGGTGAACGCGTTCAGTTCACGCAGGTCTGGATCAGCCAGCGTTCCAGCTGCCTGCTTGAGGCGCATGAGGTTGAGCACGTAGTTGTAGCGCGAGTCTGCGTAGTCGAACTGTGCGGCGAACAGGCGCTGCTGGGCCTGCAACACATCGACGATGTTGCGGGTGCCAACTTCGTAGCCGGTTTGCGTCGCTTCCAGTGCCGATTGGCTGGACTTGATGGCCTTCAGGCGGGCGCGCACGCGAACCACGTCGGTGGCAACGGCCTGAAAGAGATTGCGCGTGTCGCGGCTCACTGTGAGGCGTTGGTCCTGCAACTCCTGACGCGCCTGCTCGGCCAGAGCTCCCGCTTCGCGGCGGCGTGCATGGTTGAAGCCGCCTAGATACAGCGGCAGGTTGAACTGCAGGCCGTAGACGGTGGTTTCCGTTTCCGGCGTCTGCACCACGCCGAACTGCGGCGAGTTGGTGTTGAAGCGCCGATGTGTGGCAGTTGCGTCGATGGTTGGCAGGTGCCCTGCCCGACGCGCGCGTAGCGTGCGTTCCGCGGCCTGCAATCGCGCTTCGGAAGCAGCGATGGCGAGGTTGGTGGCGAGCGCCGTGGAAACCCACTCTTCCTGTGCACGCGGCTCCGGGTTCAGGATCGGTAGATCTTCGCTCAAGCGGTCCAGAGATTCGTGGTTGATGCCGGTAAGCGTCCGCAGCGTTTCGAAAAAGATCTCATGGTCGCCGTCGGCCTGGATGCGGCGTACCACGGAGTTGTCGTATGCAGCCTGCGCTTCGAGCACGTCGGTGATGGCGACGAGACCGACATCGAAGCGCTGCTGCACCTGTTCGAGCTGGCGCTTCACCGCTGCTTCTTCCGCCGTAGTGGAGTCGAGGAGATCCTGTGCCCGGAGCACGTTCAGGTAAGCCTGCACTACGCGAACGATGAGGTTCTGCTCCGTGGCGGCCAGCTGTTTTCCGGCGCCTTCCACGGTGGATTTGGCACTGCGCAGCGCAAACCAGCTTTCGAGGTTGACGAGGGGCTGGCGTAGCTGGGCCTGCCAGGAGTTCTCGTTGTACTCCTGTTCGGGCAGTGAGAACGTTTGTCCGAAGGTCGGGCTGCCGGGATCGGTATCGAGAAACGCACTTCCTGGAAAACTGAACTCGTTCCAGTTGGTGCTGGCGCTGGCGGAGACGTTCGGTAGGAGCTGCGATCGTGCCTGTGGCACCACCTCGCGGGTAGCTTCGTATCCTGCTCGGGCTGCACCCAGTACCGGGTCGTGGTCGGTGGCAGCGTCGTACACGTCGGACAGATTCTCGGCCCATGCAGAGCCGCAGATGCCGATAAACAGGAGAAGAGCCGTCAAACGCATTCGTGAAAGTCCTTTGTTCTCGAGTGTTCCGGTGATGAGGGTCCGGTGCACGACCGATCCGCAAGTTTAGCAGAGCGCTTGTATACAAGTCGTTGAATGTGTGCGGATGGTTCTACCGAAATGTGATCGAGTGCACGTGCGATATCAGCGCGCTCAACACGGTTGCGTGCGCGTGACGACTGCTATGGGGGTGTTTATAGTAGCCGCTCGTTTCGCACCTGATTCCAGCATGGCAGCCAAGCGCTACACCATAGATCTGCCGCGGCATATGGCCGAATGCGACGCCAATTACCTGCGTTTGCGTAAGCTGTTCCCGCGCCTCGAAGAACACGAGGGCGCAGCGTTCGCGCTGGGCCAGAGCGATGGACCGGTGGTGCGGCTGGACGTGCTGGAACGTGCGCCGTACACCACGCTCGTGCGCGTGTCGCAGGTGCGTCAGGGCGCTGATGGTGAAGACCCGAGCATCAAGGTGCGCATGTATCACGATGCGCGCAGTGCCGAGGTTATCGAGTTTCAGAACGAGCGGCGTTTCGCGGCGGTGTATGACTACCCGAACGAGAAGATGCGGCACAAGGACGAGAAGGTACAGATCAACCGCTTTCTCGGCGAGTTTCTCGCGCACTGCCTCGAGCACGGCGTGAGCCTGTCGCGGGAATGGGGCGAGCAGGTTACCGCGCAGCGTTGAGCACACTCTGCGTCGTTCAGATTACCGATGTGCACCTCACCGCGCGGGCGGGTGATTTGCTGTGCAACGTCGATACCCAGTGCACGCTGGAGGCGGTGCTGGATGCCGCACTCGCTGAGCACGTGGATGCACTGCTGGTTACCGGCGACATTGTCCACGATCCCCTGGATGCACACGGCTACCGGCGATTTATCGATACGGTGCGCCAGCGTTTCGATGGTCCGATTGCCTGCACGCCCGGCAATCACGATATGCACACCCACATGCAGCTTGCCGGTCTTCCTACCGACGATCTGCGGCTGGGGGTGTGGCACATCGCGTTGATCGATAGCCATGTGGATGAGTCGCCATCGGCCGACGTTGCCGACGACCAGGTGGCGAGACTGGAAGCCGCCATTGCAGACAGCAGGCATGTGCTGCTCGCAACCCATCATCACTTCTTCCCGGTGGGCTGCCCGTGGCTCGATTGCGACCGAATTCGCTCAGCAACGCTGTTAGAATGCGCCACGCAGCATGCTGCCGTGCGTGGTGTCGTGTTTGGTCATGTGCATCAGGAAGTACAGATCGAGCGGGATGGCACCTGGTTTCTGGGTGCGCCGTCCACCTGCTTCCAGTTCGAACCCGGCTCACAGAAGCCGACCTTGAACCGGCGGCCGCCGGGTTGGAGGCGCCTGCAGCTGCACGACGATGGCCGCGTCGACACCTCGGTAGGGCGCGTTGTCGAACTATCGCTGGATCCGATTTTTCCGAAGAAGTAGAGGGACGGACAACCTGAATGGCTGAAGCCAAATACTCTGCAGAATCTCTGCAGGTCCTTTCGGGACTGGAGCCCGTGCGCCGCCGCCCGGGCATGTACACCGACACCACGCGCCCCAATCACCTCGTGCAGGAGGTGGTGGACAACAGCGTCGATGAGGCGCTTGCGGGGTATGCCCATCAGATCGATGTGCGGCTGTTCAAGGACGGCTCTGTTGAGGTGGTAGACGACGGTCGCGGCATGCCGGTGGACATACACCCCGAACACAAGGTCACAGGGGTAGAACTGATCCTCACCAGGCTTCATGCAGGCGGCAAGTTCGATAATGAGAACTACAACTTCTCCGGTGGCCTGCATGGTGTGGGCGTATCCGTGGTCAATGCCCTGTCGGAGAGCCTCGAAGTTGAGATCAGACGCGACGGCAACGTCTACCAGCAGCGCTATGCAGCCGGTGAGCCAAAGACCAAGCTGAAGACGATCGGCACGGTCGGCAAACGCAATACCGGCACGCGGGTGTGGTTCAAGCCTGACCCG
>JAUILW010000146.1 GCA_030432795.1 Gammaproteobacteria bacterium | reverse complement strand
GCGCTGGCCGCCGAAGGCGCGCAGGTGGTTCTGGCCTGCCGCGACAGCGACAAGACCCGGGCCGCGTTGGCAGCGATCAACTCCGCAGGTGGGCCTGCGGCGGCAAACCTGCCGGTGGAACTTTCGAGCCTTGCCAGCGTACGAGCGCTGGCAGCCGCGTACGAGGCACAGTACCCGCGCCTGGATGTTCTCGTGAACAACGCCGGAACGTTCCCAACGCGGCAGCAGCGCACCGAAGACGGCTTCGAGATGCAGTTCGGTGTGAACCACCTGGCGCACTTTCTGCTCACCAACCTTCTGCTCGAACGGTTGCAGGCGAGCGCGCCGGCGCGTGTGGTTACCGTGACGTCGACGCTGCACAAGAAGGGCACGCTGGACTTCGACAGCTTCCGAGGTGCTTCCAAGTACAACGCCCAGGCAGCCTACAACCAGTCCAAACTGGCCAATGTGCTGTTCGCCAGGGAGCTTGCCGAGCGCCTACGTGGTAGCGGTGTCACGTCCAATTGCCTGCACCCGGGGGCCGTCGCCACCGACATCACCCGCGATCTGCCTTGGCTCGTGCGCAAGGCGATCGGTCTGTTCTTCATTTCCCCGGAGAAGGGTGCGCGCACCACCATCATGCTCGCCAGCGACCCGGCGTTGCAGGAGGTCACGGGCGCTTACTACGATCAGTGTAAGCCCGCCGACTGCTCACCTTTGGCAGATGACGCGGCCCTGCGCACACGCTTGTGGGAGGAAAGCCTGCAGATGTCAGGGCTTGCCAGCACGTGAAGCGTGCTCTGTCGTTCTTGTCGGTTAGTGTGCTGGTGCTTGCGGCGCTGGCGCTCACCGGTATCTGGTGGATCGGTGCCTGGCACCTGCTGTTCCCGAGCGCGCACCATGACACGACTGCTCCGCAACTGCCCAGCGACCTCGATACGCCTGCGTTGTTGCTGTTCAGCAAGACCAACAGTTTTCGACATCGCAGTGGTATCGACGGAGGGGTGGCGGCCATTCGGGAGATTGCCCAGGCGCGAGGTTGGGGTGTGATGCACACCGAAAACGGTGCGGTTTTCAACGATCAGGATCTGTCTGCCTTTACCGTGGTTTCTTTTGTCAACGCTACCGGCGACATACTCGATACCTCCCAGAGGGACAGCTTCCAGCGCTGGATGCAGGGCGGCGGTGGTTGGCTCGGTATTCACGCAGCCGGGGATGGCTCGCACGCCGCGTGGCCCTGGTACGTGGACAATCTGATTGGCGCCGAGTTTACGGCGCACGTCATGGGGCCGCAGTTTCAGCAAGCAACGGTGCGCGTTGATGCACTCGACCACCCGGCGGTTGCTGGACTGCCCGTCACCTGGCAGCACGAAGAGGAGTGGTATTCGTGGAAGACAAGCCCGCGAACGCGCGGTTTTACGGTGCTGGCGACGGTAGATGAAAACAGCTATCAGCCGTATGCTCGCCTGTTCGGTGAGGAGCGGGATCTGCGCATGGGGGATCACCCGGTAGTGTGGACTCGGCCGGTCGGTTCGGGGCAAGGTTTGTACATCGCCATGGGGCATCGGGGGGACGCGTTTGCGTCTGCAGATATGCGCCGGTTGCTGGAGCGCTCGCTGACCTTTCTCATCGAGCGGTCCGGCACGCCACACTGAACGAGCATCAAAAATAGGGAAGGTACCTGCAATGGAAGTACTTATCGTCAGCAAGGGGCATGACTACGCCCACGACAGTTTTCTCGCCATGTTTGCTGCCATGGATGGCATCCGCGCCACCCTGGTGGAGCAGCCAGCTGCGCAGGTCGTGCTGCAGCCGGAACATGCAGACCGCTACGATGCGGTGTTCTTTTATGACATGTGCGGCATTCCGGGTGCAGGCCTCGTGCATGACGACGCGAGCGCCAGCGGCGAGCCGCCAGCCGCCTACGTACGCGCCGTCGAAGGTTTGCTGCAGCGCGGCACTGGCATTGTGCTGGTCAACCACGCCACGGTGAGCTGGCCGAACTGGCCTCTGTGGCGGCAGATCACCGGCTCGTCGTTCATGCTGACGTCAGGTCTGCTCGACGGGCGCGAAGTGCCTGGATCAGGGTATCGCGGCGGTCATGGGCCCTTGCAGAACGCCACCATTCGTTTGATGCCGCAGGGAGCGCATCCGGTGCTGGCAGGGCTGGAAGCCGGGTTCGACATCACGGATGAGCTCTACCTGAAGACCGCAGAGTTCGAGTCCTCGGTGTTGCCGCTGATGCGCGGCGATTACGACTTCGTGCAGGCAAACTTCACAGCACCACCGCTGGCGCCGCCTGAAGAGCAGGCGTCCTGGTCGCACCCGCCAGGCAGCGACCTGATCGTCTGGGCGAACGCCTGTGGTGCTTCACCCATCGTCGTTTCCGATGTGGGTGACGGACCGCCGGCGTACGACAACCCGGCCTATCGGCGGCTCATAGAGAATGCTTTGCGGTGGGTGGCAAGCGCCGAAGCGCGCGTCTGGGCCCGCGATTTCTCAGCGAGGGGATAATTTGAAGGGCATAGTCTTTCAATGAGAATTTTTTTGTATTAGATTCAAATTGGAGTCCGCTACAAATTTCTGCTCGGAAGAGGCTGGGGAGTATCTTCGAGTGGCGTCGGGCTTCGCGCTAAAAATGGGAGAGATATTGATGTCGTTAAGTCTGCGCAAACGCGCTGGGATATTCTGTTGCCTGCTGATGCTGGCGGCGTTTCCCGCTGTATCCGTATTCGCCGAGCAGGCGGTACAAGACACCTCGGGTCGAATCGAAGAGGTCATCGTTACCGGCACCAAACGGGAGCAGGCCTCCCAGGACGTGCCCATCGCCCTCACCGCTATTTCCGAGGAAATGCTCAAGAAGCAGTTCCGCACGGACATTCTGGCGCTGGGCGAACTGTCACCGGGCGTTGCCCTGGGCCAAGTGGCGGGTTTTCGCGCCATCGCCGGTGGTATTCGCGGCACTGGGCAGAACTCCATTCTCGTGACTCAGGACTCTTCTGTGGTCCTGCTGGTGGACGAGTTCGGTCTGTCGAACGTGCAGGCGCAGTTTGTAGAGTTGTTCGATGTGGACCGCATCGAGGTGTATCGAGGCCCACAGGGTACTCTGTTCGGTAAAAGCGCCACGGGCGGCGCCATCGCAATCACCACTAAGCGGCCGGAGATGAATGAGTTCTTCACTGACATCGAGGTGCAGTGGGGCCGATTTGACGGTGACGATGGCCCGGACAAGTCCAACATCAAGAAGTATCGCGGTGGCGTGAACATCCCGCTCATAGAGGACAAGCTCGCTATCCGCGCCACGGCCATCTGGGACGAGGATGACGGCTACTACTCCAACGACAAGGACACCGCCAATCAGAACGCAGGTCTGCTGCCAAATGCCTTTGGCGGCCTGCCGCTGCCATCACCTGCAGACGGGCCGACCCGCGGCGCAGGTGAAAATCTGAACGGTACCGACGTCTTCGCGGCCAAGGTGAAGCTCCTGTTCACGCCGAACGAGAACTGGGAAACCTACTTCATCTATTCCCACCTCAACGACGACTCCGGCAGCCCGCCTGGGGTGAACGAGTCGGAGGCCAATATGCTGCTGCCGCTGATCGGATTCCCCTCCATTCAGGCGGCAGGCCACCGGGACGTGCTGAGCACAGGTGTGTCCAATCGCTGTGAAGGCAACGAGGCGTTCTGTATCACCCGAGGTCACCGTGTGGATGTGGAGCAGTACCAGCTGCACCAGACGTTCAAGACGGAGAACTTCAACATCAAGTTCCTGTGGGGCCATCGCGAGATGGAGGAGATCCTGCCGAGCACCTACACGGGTGAGGCGTTCATCTCGCTGTTCGATGCGAGCCGCAACACCACGAAAGATCAGGATCAGTTCGAGCTGCGACTGTCCTCGGACTTCGATGGCCCGTTCAACTTCGTCGTCGGTGCTTCATACTCCGAAGAAGATACCGACATGCTCGCCTATGCATCGGTTGGGCTTCTGAGTCTCGTAACACTTACGCCGGGCGGCGCGCCGGTCACACCGGACGGTTTCATCAACGTGGAGACGGACTACATCACTGATCCGACGGCGGGCGGCGCCAAGCAGGAGCGGGAGACCACCGCATTCTATGGCGACTTCACCTGGGAGATTACGGACCGCTGGCGCGTGTCTGCCGGTGTCCGTTACACCAACGACGAGAAGAAGTTCTTCCGTCGTGCGAATCCCGGCGGTCCCTGCACGGTGGATACCCCGCTGAAAGACCAGGTGATCGTTGGCGGCAATTGCCTCGACCGTCGCTCCAACGCAGTTTCTCGAGTGGGCGGTGGCTTTACGGCGCGTGACCTGCACTCGTTCCATATTCCGTTGCCAGACAGCGCCTTCGAAATCGCCGACACTTTCGACGATGAGTGGAATGAAACCACTTATCGTTTCGTAGTGGACTGGCAGGCCACTGACAACGGCATGCTCTACCTCAGCTACGCCACCGGCTTCATCTCCGGCGGCTTCACGGAAACCTGCTCGAGCCTGACTACCTGTCAGCCGTTCGATGCGGAGACCAACGAGAACATTGAGATCGGCTTCAAGGGCCAGTTCCTGGACAACACCCTGCAAACCAACTTTGCGGTGTTCTTCACGGAGTACGAAGACCTCATCCGCTCCCAGGTCATTCCGTTCACCAACATCTTCGGCGCTACCACGCAGGAGACCATCAACGTGAACGCGGGTGTTACCGAAGCCCAGGGCTTCGAGGCGGAGGTCACCTGGCTGCCAACGCCGAACCTGCAGATCGATTTCAATCTCGGCTATCTGGACCACGAGTACGAGGAGTTTTTCCTGAATGGTCAGGATCTGTCGAACCTCGATGTGCCGTTCTCGCCGGAGCTGAAGTACGGAATATCCATCACCTACGAGCATGAGTTCCTGGAAGGCTCGCTGGCGTGGAACACCAACTTCAATCATCAGGACGAGAACGAGTTCAGCGTCTTCAACTCGCCGCTCACGCAGATGAGTGAGCGCGACCTGTGGGATGCCAACGTCACCTACCGCGACGGTCAGGAGCGCTACAGCGTGACGCTGTGGACCAAGAACCTGCTGGATGAGCGGTATCGCACCGCGGCCAACTCGGTTGCAGGCCTGTGGAACTTCACGATGTACGGACGACCACGCTCCTACGGCATCGAGTTCGCGGTGCACCTCGACTAGCCGACTGCGTTGCAGTTCGACCTTCAGAGCCCGCCTTTACGGCGGGCTCTTTCTTTCCAGCCTTCTTTCCAGTCTTTGTTCTCTGCGCACCAGCGCGCTCCGTATGCGTTCCAGCCGCTCCTGGTTGATGGGATATCGCCACAACACGATCACCGCGCAGAAGTAGAAGAGCCAGGGAGGCAGCACGTAGACATACGACAGCGCAGAGATCGTCTGCGCGGAGTTCTCGCCGCTCGGATCGAAACCGAGCGCTTCCAACAGGGGTAGGGCGATCGCTGGCGCCAGCGCCACCATCAGCTTCTGGCCCAGCGACCACACAGCGATGTAGGAGGCGGAGATATTTTCTCCGCTGCGGCGCGCGGCGATCTCGATGACGTCGGCTTTCATGGACATGGACAGGGCACCGAAGTTGCCGCCGGCGATGCCGTACAGCGCCAGCACGACGAAGAACCACATCAGGTCGCCGCGTTCCAGGAGCAGGAACAGCGGCGTAATGAGCACGAACAGGATGCCGCCGGCGATCCAGGTCTCCTTCTTGCCTATACGCCGGGAGATGGCTACCCAGATGGGCAGCGCGACGATGTTGGCACCGTAGTAGCCAAGCAGGATGGCTTGGGTGTGCTCCTCCGCGCCGACCACGAAGGCGGCAAACAGCATGAACGTTGCCGAGCCCCAGCCGGTGCCGAGCTGCATGAGCAGAAACGCGAAAAACAACAACATGAACGAGCCGTTCTTGAACATGCGCTTGGCGTTGAGGAGTAGTGGTGAGTGGGCGGTGCCGTAGCGTTCCGGCTCCGGCACCCGCCACAGCGTGATGGTGACCAGCACCGGCAGCAGCACGAGTGCCATACCGCCAATGATGGCGAGACCTTCGCTTGGCAGGTTGCCGTAGCCGGTGATCTTGCCGGACAGCACCGGGATGGCGAGCACACTGACGTTGCCGAGGAAACCGAAGAACTGCCGCCAACCGGTAATGCGGGTGCGCTCGTCGTAGTCTTCGGTGAGCTCTGCGCCCCAGGCGTAGTAGGGGATGTTGACCATGGTCCAGCCGAGCCACAAGAGCACCGCCCATACCAGCAGGTAGGTGCTCGTGACTCCCTGCGTTGGGTTGAACAGCATGTAAGCGGACACCGTGAGCAGCGCAGCACCCACGGCGATCCAGGGCTTGCGCCGTCCGAACCGTGTTTTGGTACGGTCGCTCAAGTAGCCGATGAGCGGGTCGGTGATCACGTCCGTCAAACGACCGAAGCTGATGATCAGCCCCACTTCCGTGAGGCTGAGGCCGAAATCCTTCGAGTAGACGTAGGGCAGGTAGAGTATGACCGGGATGCTCGCCAGATAGACGGCGTACTCCGGCAGGCCGAACAGAGTCAGCTGGGTGCGTTTCAACCGGTTCTGCAAAAACTCAGCTCACGCGTATGGCGGCGGCGGGGCACACTTCCGCGGCTTCCCGGGCGTGCTGCTCGAGTGCTGCGTCTTCAATCTCTCCGACGAGCACCACCGGATAGCCCTCGTCATCCATGCGGAACAGCTCCGGATGGTTGTAGTAGCACTCGCCGGACATGTAGCACTTTTCGCGATCGACCGTCACGGATCTGCTCATCGGTCGAACTCCAGCCACAGCTCACGCGGCGCACGGAAACCGCCGGAGTCGATGGACGGGGCGATGATGCCGTCGTGCTCAGCGAACTTGGGTCGAACACCCTTGAACGCCTTGGCGAGCATCGTGCAGGCGATGGCGGATTCCTGCCGCGCCATCGCGTAGCCCATGCAGAAATGCTGACCGATACCGAAGCCCAGGTGGCCGTTCTTGCCGTCTTTATAGCGCCCGGATCGATTCTCCCGACCCATGTGCAGGTCGTCGCGGTGAATGTCGAACACGTCGGGATCTTTGAACGCGCGCTCATCGCGATTGCCGGCGCCGAGATAGAGGATGACGCCGGCGCGTTCGGGAATGACCTCGCCGTGCATGGCGACCTCACGCGTGGTGTAGCGGAACTGCGCGTGTACCACCGGGTCGTAGCGCATCATCTCGGTAAAGACGTTTTCCCACAGGGCTGGATTTGCAACCACGTCTGCAAACTGATCAGGCCGGGTGTACATCATGTGGTACCACATGTTGGCGATGGCCTTGTCCGTGGTGTCGCCGCCGGCGGCGAGAAGAAGTGCTACGAATCCTTTCACCTCCTCATCTGACATGCGCCCGCCGGCAAGCTCGGCCGTGCAGATGCGTGACAGCAGATCCTCGCCAGGGTTGGCGCGGCGTTCGGTGATCAAGGGGTCGATGTAGGCCCACATGTCGTTGCGGGCCTTCAAGCCACGTGCCAGGTACTCGCCGCCGAAACCGAGGCCGGCGATGAGATCCTGATACCAGCCCACGAA
>JAUILW010000145.1 GCA_030432795.1 Gammaproteobacteria bacterium | reverse complement strand
AGGCTGCCCTGCTTTTCGTTGCTGTATTCCTGCGCGAGCTGCTTGATGTCTTCAACGCGGCGCAGGATGTCGCCCGCCATCTGGATGATCTCCGCACCCACGGGTGTCACATGAGTGAGGTGCTTGCCGCTGCGGGCGAACACCTCGACGTTCAGCTCATCCTCCAGCAGGCGAATCTGTTTACTGATGCCGGGCTGCGACGTGAACAGGCTCTGCGCGGTGGCGGAGACGTTGAGGTCGTGATGGGCAACCTCCCAGATGTAGCGCAGCTGTTGCAGCTTCATGACATGGCACCGCCGTTATAAAAACGGCCTCCAGTATAACGGTTACAATATTTCGGGTTAGCGGTTTGTTACGCCGCTCGGCACATGGCCGGCAGCCACCGCTGCCGAGGCACGCTCCCAATGCACCGGCTGGTCGTCGAAAAAGATATCCGCGCCAAACGCCCGCAGGAATTCCGTCTTATCCATACCACCCAGGAACAGCGATTCGTCCAGACGGACATCCCACGCTCGCAGGGTGCGGATCACCCGCTCATGCGCCGGCGCTCCACGTGCGGTGACCAGCGCCGTGCGAATCGGGCACTGCTCGGCGGCGAACTCGGACTGCAGCGAGTGCAATGCCGCGAGAAATGCGCGAAATGGCCCACCTTCAAGGGCTTGCGTAGCCTTGGCGCGCTCGTGGGCGCTGAAGGCGTCGAGCCCCTGCTGCTGGAACACCTGCTCGGACTCATCGGAGAACAGCACCGCATCGCCGTCGAAGGCGATGCGTAGCTCGCCCACATCCGCGCCGGTTGTCATGATCGCCGGCCGCGCCAGCAGCGTTGCCGCGGCAATGCCGTGTGCCAGGGCCTGCTGAACATCTTCGGCCTGGGTGGACAGAAACAGGTCGCTGCGAAACGCCTTCACATACCGGTAGGGCGGCAGGCCACCGCAGAAGGCAGCGCGGCTGATGTTCAGCCCGTGGGCTTGAATCGAGTTGAATATTCGCAGGCCTGTGTCGGCCGAGTTGCGCGAGAGCAAAATCACGTCTACTCGAGATTTTCCGAGCAGCTCATTGATATTCAATAATTTTTTTACGAGAGAGTATCCCTCGCCAGGGGCTAAAGGTTGATCCTCGTTGGCGATCTGGTAGCGGCGGTAGGCTTCCAGGCCCTCCTCTTCGTACACCCGGTTACTTTCGTCCAGATCGAACAGTGCCCGGGAGGAAATGGCGACTGTCAGCAGGTCGTTCACGCGTCCAGGTCCGGGATCAGCTCGCTTTCGATGCGGCTGATGACATCCTTCAGTTTGAGCTTGCGCTTTTTCAGGCGCTGAATGCGCATGCTGTCGTGGTGATGGGTTTCGATGAGATGCGCAATGACCTCGTCGAGGTCACGATGCTCCACACGCAATTCTTCCAACCAACGCTGTAGATCCTGCTCTTCCAAGCTCGGTCGCTTCCAACCCCTGAGAATCAACGTATTCTAGGCGGGAACGCAACCACAAACGAGCGCAGTGAAGCTCCTTCTCCTAGTCCTCGCAACAGCCCTCGTGGCATACGTGTTCTGGCGACGGCGTCACACCGGATCTACCAGCCGCACGGGCACCCGCGCCACGCCCCATTCGATGACGCCTGCAGAGGCGTTGGAGGTGCTGGGCCTGGAATCAGGGGCCGGCCGCCAGGAGATCATCGACGCCCACCGTCGGTTGATGCTCAAAGTGCACCCCGATCGCGGCGGATCAACCTATCTGGCGCGGCAACTCAACGAGGCCAAGGCCGTGCTGTTGAGGACCCGCGCACAGTAATCGGGCTGCCGCGGGGCTAGTCTTGGTGATGAACAACAGCCTCCAGTTGCTCCATGCCACACGCCAGTGCCGCGGAAAGAAGGAGCTTGCCAAGATACGATGCTTCCGGATTGAGCATCACCCTGAGAGTCAAAGGCCGCCTCGCCCGCCTTCACGGTAGCGTCGTGGACTTCAACCGGCACGGCATCGCCGTCTGCCTCGACCAGCCTCTCAAAAAAGACAAGCAATGCTTCGTGACCATCCACCTCGCCGGTGAGGTGATGCATGACGTGGTGGGGGTCGTGCACAACTGCACGGCCATCCCGGAAGGCTATCGTCTGGGCATTCAATTCAGAACGGAGTCCGCGCTGCAGTTCGATCAGGACGTGGTGTGCGCACAGCTGCAGGCGCTGGAGAATCTGTTCCGCCAGCCGCTGGCAGAAACCGGTTGAGGGAACTCAGCTCAGCTCATTAAGGCCTGGGCTTCACTCTGCAGCGACAGCCAGCGCCGCACCCAGTTGTCGAGAAGTTGAAACTCCTGCTCGCCGAGCTCGAAGGCACGGCTGACTTCCTTGAGAAGGCACTCTTCTTCGATCTCGAACGCCCCGTCTGAGTAGCTCAAACGCAGCAGGTTGATCATCGCCACCACACGCGAGGCGCGGCTTTCGAAGACCTGGTCGATGCCCTCAAGGGGAAGATAATCCAGCTCGTAGTCGGCGGCATAGCCCATCTCCGCCTTGAACTCAGAGAGCATGCCCTCCTCGTTCGGGTCGAGAATGCCATCGGAAACCACCACGTTGTGCGCCAGACCCAGCAACGCCCGACGCTGTTCGTCGGTGAGTTTAGCGAGCCACATCAGCCGGACTAATAGTTGATCACGCCGTCGATGATTCCAGCCGCCATGATGAGCACGCACAGCCAGCCCCAGCCGATGAACGCCTTCATCGCCCAGCTCTGATCAAAAAAGTCCTCAATGAGTTTCCACATGGCGCGTCTTGTCCCTCGATGCTCGAATTCAGTGGTTGAAGGGAATTCTAATCCATTTTCACCGGTTGCCCTAGTAGGCTCGCGTGCAGATCGTGCTCTGTTGCATCATCGACCCGCACCCACACCAGGTCCCCCGGCCGCAGGCTCGCCCCATCCGCGATGAACACCTGGCCATCAACCTCTGGCGCATCCCGCTCCGAGCGGCCGATCGCAAGCTCACCATCCACTTCATCTACCAGCACCTGACAGCGGCGACCGACCAATGCCGACAGCTTCTCTGCGCTGATGGCGGCCTGCACTTCCAAAAGCACTTCCTGTCGGTCCAACTTGTCACCGTACGGCACGTGGTCCGGCAGGGCGTTGGCAGCCGCTCCTTCCACCTCGGAGTAGGTAAAGCAGCCTACCCGGTCGAGCTGCGCTTCCTCGAGGAAGTCCAGCAGCAGCGCGAAGTCTTCGTCCGTCTCCCCGGGGAAGCCGACGATGAAGGTGCTGCGGATGGCGATATCCGGGCAAACCTGCCGCCAACGCTGCAGCCGGTCGAGCACCTTTTCCACCGCCGCTGGGCGGCGCATGGCCCGCAGGACGTCGGGGGATGCATGCTGCAGCGGCATGTCGAGATACGGCAGCAGCAGCCCATCTGACATCAGCGGGATGAGATCATCCACGTGCGGATAGGGATAAACGTAGTGCAGCCGAACCCAATCGAAGCGCTCGCCCAGCGCGCGCGCCAGAGGTTCGATGCGGCTGGCAATGGGCCGACCATTGACCTGCCGCTCCGCGTAGCCGATATCGAGCCCGTAGGCGGTGGTGTCCTGGGCAATGACCAGCACCTCGCGGGTTCCCTGAGCAGCCAGTTGATCCGCTTCCCGCAGGACGTCGTCGATCGGCCGGGATCGCAGGCCGCCGCGCAGCTGCGGAATGATGCAGAACGTGCATTTGTGGTTACAGCCTTCAGAAATCTTCAGATAGCTATAGTGCGGCGGCGTGAGCTTGATACCGGCTGGGCCGTGCGCCGGCACCATCGGCTGCAGGGCGGGAGATTCTGCAAGCACGGCCCGCACCACCGCCTCCGCCTGCGCCGGACCACTGACGTGCTTGAGCGTCGGGAACCGCGCCTTCAGCAGTTCCGCTTCGCGCCCGAGGCAGCCAGTCACCACGACTTCGCTACCCGCGTTCAACAGCTCCGCGATGGTGTCCAGTGACTCGTCCCGGGCGGCATCGATGAAGCCGCAGGTGTTGACCACGGTGACATCGGCAATGCCTTCCGCAGCCTGTACACCGGCCTCGGCCAGGCCAGTGAGCAGCCGTTCGCTGTCCACCGTTGCCTTGGGACAGCCGAGCGAGATGTAGCCGACGGATCGCATGGGGCGCGATCATACCTCGGAAGATCGTTATCAGGCATAGGGGCGAGATGCTTGAACCCTGGCGCGGGATGCGCTTACCATCGACCCATGCAGCGATATAACACGAGCTTCGCAGGTGGGTTTTTTAGCTGGGGTTACTGGTTTGTGACCTAGCACCGCCTGCGCGACACGAGCGAAGGCAGTGCAGGCTGCCTTCGGAGCAAAACCCCGTCGGCGGCCCCGGCGGGGTTTTTTGTTGGGCGCTAAAAAAACTGCCGTCACCGGCAGGCAAATCAACGGAGAGCAACATGGATCTCGACAACGTCAACGTGGAGCGGCACGAGGTGCTCATCACCCCCCGACAATTGAAAGAAGCACTACCCGTCAGCGACGCTGCACGGCAGACCGTGCAGCGCAGCCGCGAGCAGATCAACCAGATCCTGCGTGGCGAAGATCACCGCCTGCTGGTGGTCGCTGGCCCGTGCTCCATACACGACGTGCAGGCCGCACACGAGTACGCGGTGCGGCTGAAGCACCTCTCAGACGAACTTTCGGACGACCTGCTGCTGGTGATGCGCACCTACTTCGAAAAGCCACGCACCGCGCTGGGCTGGAAGGGCCTGATCAACGACCCGCATCTGGACGATTCTTTCCAGATCCACGAAGGCCTGCACATCGCCCGCCGCCTGCTGCTGGACCTTTCGGAACTCGGCCTGCCACTGGCCACCGAAGCCCTCGACCCCATCACGCCGCAGTACCTGCAGGATCTGATCAGCTGGTCTGCCATCGGCGCGCGCACCACTGAGTCGCAGACGCATCGGGAGATGGCTTCGGGGTTATCCTGCGCCGTCGGTTTCAAGAACAGCACCGACGGCACGCTGGACGCGGCCCTGAATGCGCTGAAGGCCGTCGCCAGCCCGCATAGTTTTCTCGGTCTGAACAGCAACGGCGCCGTGAGCGTGTATCACACCCGCGGCAACGCCAACGCGCACATCGTCCTGCGCGGCGGCATCGGCGGCCCGAACTACGGTGCCGAGAGCATCGCTGTGTGCGAGCAAGCCATGCACGCTGCCGGTATCGCAGCGGCGATCATGGTGGACTGCAGCCACGCTAACTCGAGCAAAGACCACAACCGTCAACCCCTGGTGGCAATGGACGTGGCCGCACAGATCGCCGCGGGCAACCGCTCCATCGTTGGGCTGATGCTGGAAAGCCACCTGGTCGAAGGCAATCAGAAAATCGCCGCACCGGCGGAGATGGTGTACGGGCAGTCCGTCACCGACGCGTGCATCGGCTGGGAGCAAACCGAGTCTCTGCTACGGGATCTTGCCGGCAGTGTCGCGGGGCATCTGGTGCGACGGGTGGCGTGATCAGGTGTAGTAGGCGTGCTCGGTTACGGTGTGGTCCGTAGCATCGCGGATGCCGGTCAGCTCTGGAACCTGGTCGAGCAGCGTGGACTCGACGCCGTTTTTCAGCGTGATGTCCACGGCAGCACATCCCTGACAGCCACCGCCGAACTGCAGCACCGCAACCATGTCGTCGGTGATCTCCACCAGCGTCACCTTGCCACCGTGCGCCGCCAGGCCAGGATTGACTTCGTTGTACAACACGTAGTTGATGCGGTCCTCCAGCGGCGCGTCTGGGCCCACCTGCGGCACGCGGGCATTGGGCGCCTTGATCGTCAGCTGGCCGCCCAGACGATCCTCGGCATAGTCCACTACGGCGTCTTCCAGATATTTCTGGCTGCGACCCTCGAACCAGGCGCGAAAGCCTTCGAACTCCACAGACACATCGCCGTCCTGCTCCTCACCGGGCCGACAATAGGCAATGCAGGTCTCCGCGTGCGGCGTACCGGGCTGGGAGACGAACACACGGATGCCTACGCCTTCTTCGTCCTGTTTGCTCAACAGCTCGCGCAGGTAACCCTGGGCGGCTTCGGAGATTTCGATCATCGGTGAAAACCTGACTGTTTTACTCAACTATTGCGCGGCTATTGTATGGGGCGCCACCGCCGCAGGCAATGCGCACCACAGCACATTGCCGCCGTGCGCACCAACACAGCATGAGCGCGCTTCATGTAGGCCTTGACACGGTTCAACCCGATTGCCTGCCCAGACCTCTACACTGCGCACGACACAGGACCGGTCGGCCAATCTTATGCCTTATGAATCGCTTCAGGATGCGGGCGACGCGCTCGCACAACTGCTCGACGAGCGCATCGTCATTCTCGACGGCGCCTACGGAACCTATTTCCAGGGCAAGAAGCTCTCCGAGGAAGACTTTCGGGGCAGCCGCTTCGCAGAGCACGCGGTGCCATTGAAGGGCAACACCGACCTCCTCTGCCTGACGCAACCGGACATCGTGCGCGACGTGCACGAAGATTACCTGCGAGCGGGCGTCGACCTGATCAAGACCAACAGCTTCACCGCCACCACCATTTCCCAAGCCGACTACGATCTGGCGGGTCTGGCGGAGGAAATCAATGTGGCAGCCGCCCGCATTGCCCGTGCTGCGGCCGACGCCTACTCCACACCCGGGCATCGCCGTTTCGTTGCAGGCTCCCTGGGGCCGACCAACCGCACCGCCAGCATCTCTCCAGACGTCAACGATCCCGGCGCCCGCAATGTGCGCTTCGGTGAACTGGTGGAGGCCTACGAAAGCGCCGTGGACGCCCTCATTCGCGGCGGCGCCGATGTGATCCTGGTGGAAACCATCTTCGACACGCTGAACGCCAAAGCGGCGATCTACGCCATCAACCGTCTTAGCCGCCAACACGATGTGCGCATCCCCGTGATCATCTCGGGCACCATCACCGACGCCAGCGGTCGTACCCTGTCCGGCCAGACCGTCGATGCCTTCTATCACTCCATCAAGCACGCCCGGCCGCTGACCGTCGGGTTGAACTGCGCACTGGGTGCGGAACAGCTGCGGCCTTACGTCTCTGAACTCTCACGCATCGCCGAGTGCCGGGTGAGTGTGCATCCCAACGCCGGCCTGCCGAACGAGTTTGGTGGCTACGATCAGACGCCGGAAATGATGGCTGAGCACATCCGTGAGTTCGCAACCAACGGCTGGGTAAACCTGGTGGGCGGCTGCTGCGGCTCGACAGCGGCGCACATCGCTGCCGTCGCAGAGGCTGTACGCGACCTCCCGCCGCGCAAGCCCAGGCCTCCCAGTGGCAAGCTCGCCCTGTCAGGGCTGGAACTCTTCGAAGTGGCCAGCGACTCCCTGTTCGTCAACGTGGGCGAGCGCACCAATGTCACCGGCAGCGCTCGGTTCGCCCGCCTGGTGCGGGAAGAACAGCTCGACGAGGCGCTCGAGGTGGCGCGTCAGCAGGTGGACAGCGGCGCGCAGGTCATCGACATCAACATGGACGAAGGCATGCTGGACAGCGCGGCTCTCATGGTGCGCTATCTGAACCTCATTGCCAGCGAGCCGGACATCTCCCGCGTGCCGAT
>JAUILW010000144.1 GCA_030432795.1 Gammaproteobacteria bacterium | reverse complement strand
CTCCAGGTCTCCCAGTCTGCGGACTACGCCTTCGCCAACGACCTCATCACGCTCAAGTTCATTTGGCGCGTTGACGGCGCTCTGCCGCAGACGTCGCACGTCAAGAAGTTCACGGGCGGCACCGCCTGATCTTCAGGCACCTAGACGTGGATGGCCCCGCCTTTGCGCAGGGGGGCGGGGCCATCCACACCCCCTGCGTACAAGAGGAGAAACAGGTGGCCAATGCCACGAAAAAGCGAACCAACAATCCGGCACGCTCTGGGAATCCCGCTCGACGTGCCGCCGCCGGAGCGGGAGCAACTGCTGCGCCTCGGCCTGCTGCACGAAGAATCGTCTGGGCCAGTAACGCGCCCTGGACGACCACGGGCTACGGCGAGCAAACCGCGCAAGTCACGAAGCGCCTCCAAAGGAACGGCTACGAAGTAGCCATCGCCGCGAACTACGGCCTTGAGGGCTCCATCATGGAGTGGGAGGGGCTGCCGGTTTACCCGCGCGGCGTTGACGTCTACAGCAACGACGTCATCCCGGCCTACGCAATGGACTTTGGCCGCCCCACTGGCCAGCAGGCGCTCGTCATCACCTTGTTTGACTGCTGGGTGTTCCGCGGCGGCGGCTGGGACGTCATGGAGCGCGTCGCCTCATGGGTTCCCATCGACCACTTCCCAGCACCGACGCCGGTGCTGGAATGGCTGGCGCGCCCGAACGTCACTCCGATTGCCATGAGCAAGTTTGGGTTAGACGCCATCAACCGTGCCGGCATTGAGGCGCTGTACGTCCCGCACGCGATTGACACCAACATCTTTCGACCGACCGACACCATTGTCGGCACTGACGGCCAGGTCCCTGCCCGCGAGTGGATGGGCGTGCCCGAGGACGCCTTCGTCATCGGCATGATCAGCGCCAACAAGGGCAAGGTGGACCGCAAGTCGTTCGCCGAATCGTTCCTCGCGGCTGGGATGTTCATGCAGGCCCATGACGATGCTTGGCTGTATCTGCACACCGAGCCGAGCCCGGCCATGGACGGCCTGGACTTGCGCGCGCTGCTCAAAGCGTGCGGCGTCCCCGAGGACCGCGTTTCGTTTGTGCAGTCCTACCCCTACCGCATGGGCATCCCGAAGGAAGCCCTGGCGGGCATCTACACGGCAATTGACGTGCTGCTGCAGCCGTCCCGCGGCGAGGGCTTCGGGATTCCAAGTTTGGAATCACAGGCAGCGGGCACGCCCGTCATCGTCTCCAACGCCACCGCGCAGCCCGAGCTCGTCGGCGACGGCTGGACGGTTGAGGTCCAGCCGTCATGGGACACCGCGCAAGGCTGCTGGTTCTTCACCCCGCTGGTGCCGTCCATCGTGGACGCGCTCGGCGAGGCGTATGACCGCGCAGGCACCAAGTCAGAGAAGGCTCGCGAGTTTGCGCTGCAGTACGACGCCGACGTTGTGTTTGACCAGTATTGGCGTCCGGCGCTGGACATCCTGCTCGCGCCATGAGGGTCGCTTGGGTCACTCACCACATCCCGCGCGTTGAACAGCGCGGCGAGGCGCTGCTGCCCGGCAAGTACGCGGGCGGGGCCGAGCGCAACACCGACTACATGGTCACCGCGGCACCGGACTGGGCGGACGTCCACTACGTTGAGCCGCATGAGGCTGAGAACGCCCTAGACGGCTCGTTTGACCGCGTAGTAGTAGGCGGCACCGACAAACTGTCCGAGGCGTCCATGGCGCTCCTGGCGACGCGCAAGCCGATTGTGTGGGTCCAGCATGCCCAGCACCGCACGCCCGCCAAGGCTCACCTATTTCAGCAGGCGTCGCGGTTCCTCACCATGTCGGCGCTCCACTCGGCATGGGAGGCCGAATGGACCGGCCGGGCTGACGACTGGGTGCATTCCCCGGTGCCGCCCGATTGCGTCCAGCCCGCCGAGAAAGAGGACTTCGCGCTGTTCGCGGGCCGCAAGCACCCGGCCAAGGGCAAGATCAACGCCCGCATCTGGGCGCAGAACCACGGCGTACAGCTCGTCGAACTGGAGAACGCCGACCACGACGTCGTCCTAGACCACATGTCTAGGGCGCAGTGCTTCGTCCACCTACCCAAAGAACGCGACGCCTGCCCGCTCGTCGTCATCGAGGCGACACTGGCCGGCTGCGAGATCGTCACCAACTCCCTTGTCGGGCGCCTTGGCCCCGGCGACCCTGCGCAGGTCCTCGCTGAACAGCCCATCAAGTTCTGGAGGATCGTTGAGGAGACACCATGAGCAAGATCGTTATCACTGGCTCCGCTGGCACCTTGGGCGCCCCCCTCGTTGACGAGCTGCGCGAACGCGGCCACGAGGTCTGGGGCATCGAACTGCAGCACACCGGACTGCCGCAGACCATCCGCGCCGACGTCGGCGACTACCGGCAGCTGCGCGCGGCCTTGGACCGCATCGGCGACTTTGACGTCATGTACCACCTGGCCGCCGAGTTCGGACGCATCAACGGCGAGGAACACTACGAGCAGGTGTGGCGCACCAACGCCATCGGCACCCGCAACGTCCTTGAGCTGCAGCGCGAACGCGGCTTCCGGCACATCTTCGCCTCATCGTCCGAGGTCTACGGCGAAGCCGACGCCGAGGCTATCGACGAGCGTTACCTGCTGGAGAATCCGCAGCCGCGGCTGACAAACGACTACGCCATCTCCAAGCGCGTCAACGAGGAACAGGTCGCCAACTTCGCCGACCGCTACGGCAACAAGACGATGACGCTGCGGTTCTTCAACGCCTACGGCCCTGGCGAGCGTTACCACGACTACCGCTCAGTGGTCTGCCTGTTCGCCTACCGGCTGCTGACAGGCAAGTCCATCACCGTCTATGACGGCTATCACCGCGTGTTCATGTACGGGCCAGACTTCACCGTGACGCTCGCCAACGCGGCCGACAACTTCGCCGCAGGCGAGACCATCAACGTAGGCGGCGACGAGTACGTCTCGGTCGCTGAAATGGCCGAGATGCTGGTGGAGTTGACCGGCGCACACCCCTCGCAGGTGAACCACATGCCGCTGGACAAGCACAACGTGACCAGCAAGAAGCCGGACATCTCCAAGGCCAAGGCCATCCTGCATCACAACCCGCGCACACGGCTGGCTCGTGGCCTGCCGCTCACCGTCGACTGGATGCGGAAGCATTACGAAATAGGAGGCTGACCGTGGCCATCACCAACGGGTACGCGACGCTCAACCAGATCAAGGCTGCACTGCGCATCCCGACTGCTGACGCCACCGACGACTCACTGCTGGAGATGGCCGTGGAGTCGGCCTCCCGGCTGATCGACGCCTACTGCGGGCGCAACTTCATCCTTGCGGGCACGACCACGCGCTACTTCAACACCGAGAACCCCTACGTCGTGCAGATTGACGACGCCCGCTCCATTAGCGCCGTGGAGACGTCCAGCGGCCAGGACGGCGTCTACGACACGGTGTGGACGATCGGCACCGCGGGCGGTGACGGTGACGCGCAGCCGGAGCCCATCAACGACTACCTCGGCGGCATTGTCTGGCCGTACACCCGGCTGCGGGCTGTCGGTGACTACACGTTCCCGACCGGGCCTGAGCAGTCAGTGAAGGTGACCGCGTCGTTCGGCTGGCCAAACGTACCCATGACGGTTCAGCAGGCGTGCGTCCTGCAGTCGTCCAGAATCTTCTCTCGCTTGCAGTCGCCGCTCGGCGTGGCGGGCTTCGGAGACATGGGCATTATGCGCGTCAGCCGCGGCCTGGACCCCGACGTTGCGCAGTTGATTGAGGGCTACCGCCGCGTGAATGGCGTGGCATGACGAGCCTGTCCAGCCTCCGCTCTGGCCTAGCCACGCGCCTCGCGACCATCTCGGGGTTGCGGTCCTCCGCCACCATCCCCGACAACCCGGCCCCGCCAGTCGCCGTAGTGGTGCCTAATCGCATCGCCTACGACCAGTCGTTCGGGCGCGGGTCGGACGAATACACGTTCACCATCATGCTCATCGTCGGCCGCGTGGCTGACCGGGCATCACAAACCAACCTCGATGCCTATTGCGCCTCCAGCGGGTCGGCATCGGTGAAGGCGGCCATTGAGGCCGACTCGACCCTTGGTGGAGTCGCCCTTGATTGCCGGGTCACACAGATGACCAACCAAGGGTCCCTGGCCATTGGGGACATCACCTACCACACGGCCGAGTTTGAGGTCGTCGTGATTGCCGCCGGCTAACACAAGGAGAAGAAAGTGGCAAAGTTCATCGGCAAGAACCTTCGGGTCAAGGTCGGCAGCACCGAGCTCACCGACCACATCGCTAGCGTCGACGTCACCGAGACGGTTGACGAGATTGAGACGACCGCCCTCGGGTCGGCTGCCCGCAGCCGCATCGCGGGACTCAAGGACGCCTCGGTCACCATCAGCCTGCACGCTGACCACGACGCCTCCAGCGTCAACGCCACCCTCGCTGGCGTGTTCGGTGGCACCGCCACCGTGACCATCCTGGCGGCCACCACGGCCTCTCAGGGCACCGCGTCGGCCACCGCACCGCTCTACACCATCCCGGTGCTGTGCAGCCAGCAAACGCCCGTCAACGGCCAGATCGGTGACCTCACCACGTTTGACGTGACCTGGCCCGCGGTTGGCGAGATCACCAAGTCCACCACCGGCACGTTCTAGACCTAGGAGTTCCCTGTGCGCATCAACTTCCAAGTCTCCTACGCCGACGGCACGGCGGCCGAGGCTACGGCCTCGGTCGCCGACCAGGTGGCGTTTGAGCGTGAGCACGACCGCTCTATTGCCCGACTGTCGGACGACTTCCGACTGACCGACGCCTGCTGGCTGGCGTGGCACGCGCTGCGGCGCACCGGCAAGACCTCGGCAGACTTTGACGCCTGGATTGACGGCGTCGACGCGGTTGACATCGGGGAGTCCAAGATCGCCCCTTTGGCGGAGACGACAGCGCCCACTGGCTCGTAGTCCATCTGGCCTACGAGTTTGGCCTGTCACCGTCCGCGGTCATGGCTGAATCTGACCGCATGATCTTCACCATGTTCCGCTACCTGTCTTGGCGGGCAAACCAAATGTCGCGGAAGGACTGAGCATGGACCTGTCCGTGAAAGTGGTGGGCGCTGACCAAGCGTTGAAGGCTTTGCGCACTATGGAGCCGGAGACGGCAAAGCAGGTCGGCAAGGAAGTGTCTAGCGTCGGCAAGCGCGTCGCTGCCGCTATCCGCTCGGCCGCCCCCGGTGGCTCGCCCATGACGGGCTGGCGGGAGACGGCTGCAACGGTCGGCCGCACTCGCGGTGGGGCTGGCTGGCCAGCCTGGACAAACATTGGGGCGACCTCGTCCCGCCGTGGCATGGAAGCGCGGATTGCGTCCACGGGCGCCACGGCCGCCATCTACGAGTCTGCGGGCGCCGTCACGGGCGGCCGCAAGATGCGAGGACCAGGTGGCAGCGGCGATGGACGCCAGTTCATTGAGAACTTGGAGCGCCGCCAACCCATCGTCCAGTCCGGCAAGAAGAAGGGTCGCTTGGCTCGTAAGGCCATCCGCGACGAGTACCCGCAGGCGCTCGCGGACATTCGCAAGGCGTGCGAGCGGGCCGTTGACGCAGTGAATAGGAGGATGCCCTAATGGCTCTGACCGGAACCGGCAAGGGCATCCAGATTGTTGTTGGCGCCGAATACAAGGACGCCGACCTCAAGCGGGCGCAGCGCGACCTGGACAAGCTGAAGTCTCAGTCGGCGGCAGCCGCCGGACCCATGAAGCGCCTCGGCGGCACCATCAAGGGCTACCTTGGCCCGGCGCTTGCGACCGCAGCTGCTGCCGCTGGCGCGCTCGCTATCAAGATGGGCGTTGACGGCGTTCAGGCCGCCATCGCCGACCAGAAAACCGTTGAGGTTCTGGCGCAAACGCTGGAGAACTTGGGCCAAGCGCACCGCAAGGCTGGCGTTGAGGAGTTCATCGCTGCGCTGGAGAGCGCGACTGGCGTGGCCGACGAGGAGCTGCGGCCCGCGCTCGGCCTGCTCGTGCAGGCGACCGGCGACGTCGATGAGGCGCAGCGCCGACTCAAGCAGGCCATGGACTTGTCCATCGGGACCGGCCAAAGTTTTGAGGGCGTCGTCCAGGCGCTAGCGCGCTCTCTGGCCACCGGCACCAAGGGCACGCTGACCCGCTACGGCATCATCATTGACGACAACACCCTCAAGACCGAGGGCTTCGGTGCCGCCTTGGACCAGGCTGCCGAGAAGTTCAAGGGCATGGCCGACCGCGAGGCTAAGAGCCTTGAGGGTCGCCTGCGCATCCTGAACACCGAGATTGACAACCTCAAGGAAGCCTTCGGCTACGGCCTGCTGAATGCACTTGGCGACACCGAGCAGGGCGTTGGCGACGTCACCGACTCAGTACGCGACCTGAAGCCCGCCATGGAGGACCTTGGCGAAAGCATCGGTAGCTTTGCCAAGGACGCTAGTGGCCTGATTGGATTCCTCGTTGACATCAAGTCCAACGTCGACGGCGTCCTTGACAGCTGGGGCCAACTTGGCGACCTCGTGCCCGGTTTTATCGGTGGCATTATCAACCCGCTGCAGGGCCTCGCTGACCATGCCAAATTGACTGCCGCTGCCCTAACGGGCAACAACAAGGCACTCAATGAAGCACTAGGCAACACCGCCGAAACGTCAGACGATGCCGCGAGCGGCGTGTCTGGTTTCGGCGGCGCCGCTGGTGCGGCCGCACCGGAGGCCGACGACCTTGCCGGCAGCGTTGACGACCTAGAGGAAGCGGCACGCCAGGCGGCCGAGGAGTTTGACAAACTCTCTGACGCCATCTCCCGCACCAGTGCCGTGAGTGGCTACCAAGCCGCCATCGACGATCTACGCAAGACCCTCAAGGAGACCAAGGGCGAGACATCCATCTTCAACGACAAGGGCCGCGACACGGTAGACGCCTACGTTGATTTGGCAAAGAACGCTGGCGACTACATTGAGACGTTGGACTCCCAGGCGCAGAAGGCAGCAACTGCCCGCGACGCCCTGGATACGCTCAAAACTCAATTGGGCAAGACCAAGATGGACCCGGCCACAGCGGCCGCTCTACTAGGGCCATTCCAGGGACTCATTGACGACCTAGAAGAAGCTGGACTTGATGTCAGCGACCTGCAGACCCAACTGGATAACCTCAGGTCCAAGACGGTGACCATCACTGTTGAGTACGAGTTCCCTGACGGTCGCCCGCCTGGCGGCTGGCCTAGGGAGTGGTACATGGCCAAGGGTGGCCGCGTTCCGAGCTACTTTGCAGGCGGCGGCGCCTCTCGCGGCTCCGACACCATCCCGGCCATGCTGACCCCTGGCGAGTTCGTCATGCGCCGCTCGGCCGTCAAGCAGTTCGGCGCCGACCTGTTTTCGCAACTCAACCGTGGCATCAACCCGCTTGCGGGCATGACGCCCAACGGTCGAGGTGGCGGCTCCGGCATCACCATCGGGCAGATCACCGTCCAGTCGGCGCCCAACGAGCGGGCCGCTGAATCCCTCCCCCGCGCCCTGCGGCGCATGTCTTTCCTGGCAGGCGCAAATGGCTGAAACGTAC
>JAUILW010000900.1 GCA_030432795.1 Gammaproteobacteria bacterium | reverse complement strand
TCCAGCCGTTGCACCCAGGCCCGGTGTACGCCATAGCGCTCCACCGTGATCAGGGCAAGCGCCCCCGGCAGTGGGTTCTTTACCAGTACGCGGGCGGTATCGCCCACGGCATAGCTGCGCGCTTCGGGCACCAGCTCCACGCCTGCCTGCTGATCGTCCTCCCACACCACATGCCCTTCGCCGCGCACCCACAGGCCGAGCCTCGTGGTATGCCCATCGATCTGCGCCACGGCGCGATGGCTACCCGCGTGATCCGGCACGAAACTGCAGCTCTGCGCAGCGTCGCTCGAAGTGATCTCGCAACGCCCGACGGGCAGCCACTCCTCTACGGTTTCCGTGAGGTAAGTATTACCCGCACCGCGCACCTTCGCGGCCCGGCGCTGCAACCGCTCGAACGTTACCTGTACCGACTCGCCGGGCTGCGCCCTACCCGCATCATCAACGACAAGCACATCCACCGACGCCCGCGCTCCGGTTTCGAACATCCAGGCACGCGGCTTGACGCCAACGAAGCGGTCCACTGCCTGGTAACGCGCCGTCGCACGCGATGCCACGGACTTGCCGCGGTCGTCCTGCACGGTGCTTTCCACCAGGAGATCCGCGTAGACGATATCCTCGGGCACATCCGCCAGCGTCACGGCGACTTCCGCGGCGCCGTCGGCGTTCAACACTCCTGCTTCCCGGGCCACTTCGTGACTCTGCCAGCGGGTGCCCGAGTCGAATTGGTAACCCTGTGTGAGCGGCGAATCGAACTGAATGGCACGCGGCTGGAGACGCACCACCGTGCGCGTTGCCGCGTCCGTGTAAGCGCCACCGCCATGCAGCGACGCGGTAGTGCGTACAAGCAATTGCGCATCCGGCGCGAACCGGTCGCCATTGGTCGCGGTGGCGACCTTGAACGGTGACGGTTCAAACTCCGTGACGAGGAACTCGAACGCGTCAGGCGGCCCTGGCAGCACGTCGGAGGACAGGGCTACCCGGTACCAACCCATGGCGCTGTTTTTGCCAATAGCAATCTCGCCGTGCGTAGCACCGAACTCGCTGAGTCGCACATCACTGCGTGTGAAAACCACCCGGCCCTGCGGATCGGTCACCGTGAGTTCGTAAGCGGCAAACGGCGGTGCGGTCCAACGATCGTTGAGCTGATCGCGCAGATACACCTTGTAGCGCACCGTCTCACCTGGCCGGTACACACCTTGACCGGTGGTACCCCAGGCGCGCGCGTGGCCGTGGCGCTGGTTCTGATTCAGATACAACTGATCGCGCGACGCCCGCCACAAGTTCATCTGATAGGGGTAGTCCACCGGCAGCGCCGCCATGCCGCGATCGCCATCCACGCGCAACAGCCAACGTGCGCAGGGGGCATCGCAGCGCCAGCCCACGGCCGCGAGTTGCGGATCGATGTCCGCCGTACC
>JAUILW010000899.1 GCA_030432795.1 Gammaproteobacteria bacterium | reverse complement strand
TGCCGCGGCACCGTACACCAAGTTAGGATTCGTGGCCGAAACCACGCGGTCCCGCGGCGGAAGGTTCCCTGCGAAACTTAGCGACGTCCGGCATGCGCCGAACCAAGGAGCGAAACGCAGGGGAACGCCGCGAGACGACAGCCGTGAGGAGCCGAGCTCGCTGATCGGGTTGCTGTGCGATCCTATGGCATGTCGGTAACCGGCGGTGCGGCCGCCGCGGCATCGTCGCGCAACGCGGCCAACCACCGTCGCCGGATGGCGATGGCCAGTCGGCGTGCCACGGCGATGATCGCCCGTTTGCGGCCAATCCGAGGCGCCAGGCGATCGAAGCGATTCCGCAATTCGGGATTGCCTCGGATCGCAGCCCACGAGCACTGCACCAGCAATGCTCGCAACGATCCAGGACCACACTTCAGAATGTGGCCACGTCGCACCATTTCTCCTGAGCTGTACTCGGACGGGGTCAAGCCCAGATACCGCGGCAACGAGCCGGCGGTCGGAAAGCGGTCCATGTCGCCGAGCTCCAACACCAGGCGGATCGCCGAGAACGCCCCGATCCCGGGCTCCGCACACAGGGCCGACGTCAACGCCACATACTCGGGCTGGCGCCCCAGTGCCAGCAGATCCCGGTGTAAGCGCTGCGCCTCCTCCTGCGCCAGCGTTCGCAGCCGCAGCAGACTCTCCACGCACTGCGCTACCGATGCTGACAGATCCTGCGTCGCCAGCCACCGCTCGTAAGCCTTCCACCCTGCGCTGGGCGGTGGTCCCAGCCGTCCCTGTTCTTGCAATAGGCTGCGCACTCGAATCTGGGCCCGCTTGCGCTCCTTCACGCACTGCGTGTAGGTCCGCCCCAACTGACGTCGCTCGTGCAGCTCCCGCGGCGGAATATAGATCCCCTCCAGATGCCCCTCCTCGAGCTTGCGAGCCATCTTGCTCGCGTCCAGCCCGTCGGTCTTCACCGACAAGCCCGGTGTTCGTTCCATCCGGCTCGGCGCAATGACCGTGGGCGTTATCCCTTGCCCCTGCAGCCACCACGCTAGCTCGTACCCGAATCCGCACGCTTCGTAGACCACCTGCAGCCGACAGTGTCGGTAGTCCTCCACCACAGCTTGTACGTGGGGCAGTCCAGCCGGCGTGCTCAGACGACGCTGCTCCATCCCGCCCCACCGCACGCAGTACGCCAGCTTCGTGCGCGACAAGTCGATCGCCAGCGCTACTTCCGTCCCCGCCGGCGGACGCCGGCCGACTCCGGAACCACCTTGCGACTTCGATGCTTCTGCCTGTACCTTCGCTCTCATGGGAGCCTCCCTTCGGACTGCGGCGGCTACCGCAGTCGGTTGTTTGGTATCTCCGAAGGGTTAGGCTCCCATCCTTTCTTTGCAACTTCCTGCTGGTCACCCAGCACATGGTAACTT
>JAUILW010000143.1 GCA_030432795.1 Gammaproteobacteria bacterium | reverse complement strand
GCTCCTCAGCATCGCCCAGGGCCGCACCGACGGAACCGGTGATTACGCCAAGCTTCATGGCGCCACCGCGTAGATCGATGGAAGATTGCGCCAGTAGCCCTGCACATCCATTCCACAGCCAAAGAGATACTCATCACCACACTCAAGCGCCACGAAATCGGGCCGATACGCAGACTTCTTCGGCACCTGCTTGTTGGCGATGACAGCGGAGTACACGCGTTGCGCCCCCTGCTCCGCAAGCTCTGCGGCAATGGCGGCAAGCGTCAGACCCTCGTCGAAGACGTCGTCCACGAGCAGCACCGTCCGCCCGGTGACCTCCACGGTTGGCCGTGCCACCCACATCAGATCCCCCGGCGCACCGTTGGAGTAGCGGCTGACGTGCACGCTGGTCTGTTGCATGGGAAAACCGAACAGCGGCAGGAGCTGCCCGGCAAAGAACAGCCCGCCCTGCAGCACCGTCATGATCAGAGGATTCGCTTCGCCAAGCTCGACATCGATCGCCACCGCCACGCGGGCAATGGCCTCGCGTACCGTGTCGGCATCGTGTACGACGGTAGCCGCAGCGAGTATGCGGCGCGCTTCTTCGGGGCTGATCATGGTTCTGGCTCCTGCGGGGGCACAACATGCAAGGTCTTCGTGGGAAAGGCGATCTCCGCGCCGCGAGCGTTGATGATATCGGCGATCTTCAACAGCACATCCTGTTTGATTTCATGAAACTCGGTCCACACGGTGGTACGCGTAAAGGTGTAGATCATGATGTCGATGGACGACTCCGAAAACTGCAGCATGTTGACGATGAGCGTCTGCTCCTGATCGATGGCTTCATGCGCCCTGAGCATGCGCTTAATGTCGTCGACGATATCCGCAACCGCGGCGACATCGTCATAGCGCACGCCCACCGTCTCATAGATACGCCGATTGCGCATGCGCGAAGGGTTTTCCACGGTAATACTGGTGAACACGGAGTTGGGCACGTACAGCGGGCGTTTGTCGAACGTACGGATACGCGTGAGCCGCCAGCCGATGTCCTCCACCGTGCCTTCGATCTCCCGATCTGGCGATCGCACCCAGTCGCCGACGGCAAAAGGCCGATCGAGAAAAATCATCAGCGCGCCGAAGAAGTTGGCCAGCAGGTCTCGTGCAGCAAAGCCGATAGCAATGCCGCCCACGCCGCCGAAGGCCAGCACGCCGGTGATGGGGATGCCGAGATACTGCAACGCCATGAGCACGCCGGAGACGATCACCGCCACGCGCAGCAGCTTGCCGATGGCAAGCGCGGTGGTCTGGTCGACCCGCCCGCTGCTGTACTCGGGGTCCGCCACATGCGCTTCGCAGAAGGAAATAAAACGTACCGCGAACCACACCAGCAGGCCAAGCACTATGACGACGCGTAGCTGCTCTACGTACGCAAAGATGTCCGCAGGCTCCTCGCCGCCTGCAATCTCAGCAGCAAACGACACACCCACCACCCACACCGCCAGGCCAAGCGGTTTGCGCAGTGCGTCAACCAGCGCATCGTCATAGAGATTTTGAGTGCTGGCAAAGGCTTTCGCTAAGCGATCGCAGAACACCTTAACAAGATATCGAACAAATGCCGTGGCCAGAACGATGGCGAACACCTGGGCTGCCCAGAAGTATTCACCGAGGTAAGCGCTGAGCGTCTCCATCAGAAGTACCTCGCAAGCTCGATCTGCAGAAAGTCATCGCGCTCGAGGAAACCAGCGCGATGGCGTAAGTCGGTGAGCGCCTGCAGCGGTCGGTTGGCAGGTACGGCGCGGGAACCGGAAAACATGCGCCCTTCCAAGCGCAGCAGCCAGTCTGCACCCAGCTGGCGCTGCGCCTCGAGGGAAACAATGCGTTCGCCTGTTTGCGTATCCCAGATGATGCCGAGAAGCGCATTGCTGTCATGGGCGTCGTTCCAGGTAAAGCGCGCGCCAAGCGCCACATCGTGCTCGAACAGCGTGTTCCAGGCGGCCTCGTCTCGGTCGTCGAACAGGTACTCGACCACCACACCCATGTCCATCGCGGAGTCGAACACCCCCACCAACGTGCGCTCGAAACCAGCCACAGCAGCGCTGTACCGGTCACCCTCGCCCGTGCGCGACAGGGCCTCGAGCTTCCACGCCCAATCGCCTTGCAGATACTGCGCCTCCACACCGCTCTGATCGATGACGTTGTAGCGGGGCACCAGGCGGCTGCCATCGGTGTTGATCAGCAACTCAGGGTCGCGGCTGGTGCCGGAGAAGTGATGCAGCGCGAAGTTCAGCGCTCCGATGCTCGATGACCAACGCACTGCCCCATCCAGGCGTCGTTCGTCAGCGGCGGATTCGAACACCGCGCGCGCGGTGTCGATCTTCAGCGGCAGGCGCAGTCGCCCGTCGCGCCCGGCGAACTGCCGCTCGCGCAAGCCGGCAAGCAGGTAGAAGTCAAGGATGCCCCAATCTCGCACGAGAGAGAGCTGCGCCATGGGCTGGCCCAGGCGGTCCTCGTCGTCGATGTTCTCCACCTGATCCGTCTGGTTGATGATGTCCACCAGGTGATGGAACTCCGTCACCCCCCAGAACACCTGGCGCACGCCGACGTTCAGCTCCCAACGGTCTTCCAGGTGGCCCCAGTACAGTTCGCGCACGTCGAAATGGGTGCGCGACGCATCCTCGCGATCAACCCTGAGAAACGGGGTGAATACAAACTGATCCTCAACGCCCACGTCGACGACCAGTTCGCCCTGCAGTGCAAGGCTCGGATGGAATCGCGCCTGGCCAAACGTGCCCTCCTGTGCGAACCAGCGGCCCTGCAGCTGCACTTCACCCTCCAGCCGCGCTTCAGCCAGAGCGCGTGGCGCGAAGAGCAGTGAGAGCAGTGAGAGCAGTGAGAGCAGAATGACCAGATGACGCACAGGCAGAGAATCAAGGCGATTGCAGATGGGCGCGCAGTGTAACGACGCGATCGGCCTGGGGCTATGCAAACGTCGAATGTGCTGTATATAATTCCAGCACCTGTATAAAACCCCAGGACGAGTATGCCCACTGCTCCACAACCTTCCAATCGGCAGACCGGCCGGCAGAAACTCACTGCCCGACAGGCCGAGATTCTCGAGCTGATCCGCGCGCACATCAGCGACACCGGTTACCCACCCACCCGCGCTGACATCGCCCGCGAGCTGGGCTTCAAATCACCCAACGCCGCCGAGGAGCATCTCAAGGCGCTGGCACGCAAGGGCGCCATCGAGATCATTCCCGGCACCAGCCGCGGTATCCGGCTGCCCGATGACGAGGCGCCTGGTATACCGGTCATCGGCCGCGTCGCCGCAGGCCAGCCGTTGCTGGCCACCGAGCACATCGAAGATCGCGTGGAACTGCCGCCGGGCTTTTTCCGCCCCCATGCGGATTACCTGCTGCGGGTGAAGGGCGACAGCATGACCGGGGTCGGCATTCTCGACGGCGACCTGCTGGCAGTGCACAAGACCACCGACGCAGCCAACGGACAGATCGTGGTTGCGCGCATCGAAGATGAAGTGACGGTGAAGCGCCTGCAGCGCACCCGAAACCGCAGCAAGTTGCTGCTGATCGCTGAGAACGACGCCTACGATCCCATCGAGGTGGACCTCACCGAGCAGAACTTCGCCATCGAAGGGCTGAGCGTGGGCGTGATACGGCAGATCTGATCACAAAGCTGGTGTAGCACCAGCGATCTGCGCCCGCGCCAGTTGCTTGCTCCAGCTAGTTAAGGCTTTTTCGCAGCCTTGGCGTTGGCGGGCGCTTTCTTCTTTGCAGCGACCTTCTTTTTCGCCGCAGCCTTTTTCTTTGCTGGCGACTTTTTCGGTTTAGCTGCGCTCTTCGCCGGCGCGTCCTGCACTACCCAACGGCCGTTATCGTAGAACGCCTTCCAGCCGGTGGCTTTGCCATCTTCCTCGGTCTGCACGTACTGCTCTTTGGTCTTGCGAGACCATCGGATCACCGACGGGCGGCCATCGCCGTCTGCCAACGGTGCATCGAGCAGATACTTGAACTTCGGATCGAGTTCGTTGGCGTGCGGGATCAGCTCGCTGACCAGGGGCGCGCGGGTTTCGCGATGCTTGGGAAACTGGCTGGCGGCCAGGAAGATGCCCGCCGCGCCGTCGCGCAGCAGGTAATGATCGTCCACCTTTTCACAAGCTAGCTCAGGCATGGGTATTGGATCCGCCTTGGGCGGGGCAGCCTCACCGCTGCGCAGCAGCTTGCGGGTATTCGTGCAGGCCTCATTGGTGCAGCCGAAGTATTTGCCGAAGCGGCCTGATTTGAGCTGCATGTCCGCGCCGCACTTGTCGCACTCGATTACCGGGCCCTCGTAGCCTTTGATGCGGAATGCGCCCTTCTCCACCGCAAAGCCCGGGCAATCCGGATTGTTGCCGCAGATGTGCAGCTTGCGGGTCTCATCCACCAGGAAGCTGGTCATCGGTGTCGAGCACGTCGGGCATTTCTCCCGCGCGCGCAGCAGCTTGGACTCCGCCTCGTCGTCCTTTTCCACATCCACCGCTTCTTCGCCGGGCACCAGATTCATGGTGTTCGTGCAGCGCTCCTTTGGCGGCAGCGCGTAGCCGGAGCAACCAAGGAACACACCGGTGGAGCCGGTGCGTATCTGCATCACCCGGCCGCATTTGGGGCAGGCGATGTCGGTGTTGGTGGGGTCGTTGGCACGCATGCCGCCCTTGTCTGCCTTCGCAGCGACGAGCTTGCCGGTGAAGTCTTCATAGAACTGATCCAGCACCTCGCGCCACGCCAGGTCGCCCTCGGCGATCTGATCCAACTGCGCTTCCATCTGCGCGGTGAAGCCGTAGTCCATGAGGTTATCGAACTTCTCCACCAGCCGGTCGGTAACCAACTCGCCGATCTTCTCCGCGTAGAAGCGCTTGTTCTGCAGGGTGACGTAACCACGCTCCTGCACAGTGGAGATGATCGCGGCGTAGGTGGACGGGCGGCCAATGCCGCGCTTTTCAAGCTCACGAACCAGGCTCGCCTCGCCGAAGCGCGGCGGTGGCTTGGTGAAGTGCTGCACCCCTTCCACCCCTTCGAGCTTGAGGGATTCGCCTACCGAAAAATCCGGAAGCTGACGGTCCTCATCGCGCTTGGAAGCCGCTGGCATGACACGGGTGAAACCATCGAACTGCAGGATGCGCCCGCGAATGCGCAGCTCGCAGCCTCCTGCATCGACGGTGACGGTGGTCGAAAGATACCGCGCATCCGGCATCTGACAGGCAACGAACTGCCGCCAGATCAGGTCGTACAGGCGCACCGCATCGGCGTCCACGCCTGTCAGGTGTTCGCTACGGGTGCCTACATTGGAGGGGCGAATGGCTTCGTGCGCTTCCTGCGCGTCTTCCTTGCTCGCGTAGGAGCGCGGGCTATCCGGCAGATAGGCATCGCCAAAATTCTTACTGATGTAGTCGCGCCCGGCAGCCACCGCTTCCGTGGACAGGTTGGTGGAGTCGGTACGCATGTAGGTGATGTAACCCGCCTCGTACAGACGCTGCGCCATGGTCATGGTCTTCTTCACGCTGAAGCCAAGGCGGGTGCTCGCCGCCTGCTGCAGCGTGGAAGTGATGAACGGTGCGCTGGGTCGCGAGCGCGTGGGCCGATCCTCGCGGTTGGCTACCTCAAAACGGGCAGAGCGCAACCGCTCCAGCACCGCTTCAGTGGCTTCACCGTTGTCCGGGCGGAAATTCTCGCCGTCGACGCGGGCAAGCTGGAACCTGTGCGCTTCGCTCTCGCCTTCGCGCTGCAGATCGGCAAACGCCTCCCAGTACTCCTCCGGCTCGAAAGCGCGAATCTCGCGTTCCCGTTCCACCACGAGGCGCACGGCCACGGACTGCACGCGGCCGGCCGACAGCCCCCGCGCCACCTTGGCCCAAAGCAGCGGCGACAGTTCGAAGCCCACCACCCGGTCGAGAAAGCGGCGCGCCTGCTGCGCGTTGACCCTATTCATGTCGAGCTCGGACGGGGATTCAAAGGCCTCCTGGATGGCCTTGCGGGTAATCTCGTTGAACACCACCCGCCGGTAACGGCTGGGATCGCCGCCGATGGTTTCGCGCAGGTGCCAGGCGATGGCCTCTCCCTCGCGGTCCATATCCGTGGCCAGGTAGACCGCATCTGCATTGGCAGCGAGCTTTACTAGCTCATCAACCACCTTTTCCTTGCCAGGAAGCACCGTGTAGTCCGCCTGCCAGTCGTTATCCGGATCGATGCCCATCCGGCGCACCAGCTGTGCCCGTGCCCGGGCTGCCTTGTACGCGGCCTTCTCTTCAGCCGGCAGCTTGCGCGTTTTTGCCGCTTCGGCGGCGCGTTCCTTCGGGTCGCTCTGCTTTCCGCCGGTGGGCAGATCCCGGATGTGGCCCACACTCGACCGTACGATGTAGGCGTTACCCAGATAGCGATTGATGGTGCGCGCTTTGGCGGGTGATTCGACGATGACGAGAGAGCGAGCCATGGCGGCGGGAGCCGGCCTCCTATAATGGTGTCCCCCGTTAGAAGCATGTGCTGACCAAACAAAATGATGGACGCCAAAGCAGCAACGGGGGATTGGAATTGCGCGCCGTTATATGACTTGCCTCGAAGGCGTGTCAAGAACCTATCTCAAAATCACCCCTCGCGGATCGGCCCTACTCGCGGCCTCGAATCACCCTGCGAGGCGCACTGTGCGGTCAATACGGCTCAAGGCATTTCGTCTTCTTCGAGGGGCTTTGCCAACTCGCACGCCGCGTCACGCAGGGCACGCAACGCGCCGTAGAGCGCGGTTACCGTCGCCTCGTCTGCTGGGTGCGACTCCAGCCAGCAGACGCTCACGTGGCGGTCACGCAGGGCGATGGCCAGAGTATCTGAAGGCAACCCCTCAGCAGCGGACTCGAGCAGCGCCAGCCACGTGGCAGCCACGGGCCTGCCCACCGCCGGGTCGCGCTGCCAGCTGCCGTCCGGGTGCTTGAGCACCTGCAGTTCCGGCGTGTCGCGCAGCGCCTTGCCACCGGCCAGCAAGTAGCGCGCGCAAGGTTGCTTGGGGTCGCGGGCAATGCCGCCAGCGCTGACCCGCTCGTGGGCCTGCGCGTTCAACTTCGGCAGATTCTCAAGCTCTACCAGACCACCCTCCAGGCGCGCCTGCATGCGCAGCTTGGCCAGGCGGCGATCGCGCCGGCTCGGCACCAGATAGGCAATAGGGCCGATAGCAAGTATCAGCGCGAGTACAATCCACAACCATGCCATAGTGCGCTCCGTTGGACAGCCCCGCGGTACCCCTTGTGGCCGGCGTGGGTTGTGATATGGTCGCCGCAAATCCCGATCCGAGGCAATCTCAGAGGTACGCTATGACGGGAATCCCTGAAGACTACCGCTGCATCATGCTCGCCGTGGATCTCACGGAGGAATCTACGCCGGTCGCACGCCGTGCGCTTGCCATCGCCAAAGCCAGCGCTGCCGAGCTGCACATCGTGCACGTCATTGAACCCTTGAGCCTCGCCTATGGGGGCGATGTGCCCATGGATCTGTCCAGCATACAGGATCAGATTCATGAGCAGGCCAAGGCGCATCTGGCGGAGTTTGCTGCCGGGCTGAACATCGATGAGG
>JAUILW010000142.1 GCA_030432795.1 Gammaproteobacteria bacterium | reverse complement strand
GCTGATGACGCTGCTCGGCAAGTTCGTCGGCGGCTACTCAGGCGTCGTGGTGGACGGTTTCGGCTACACGCCGTTTTTCCTGTACGCAGCCGCGCTGGGACTGCCGGCAATCGCGCTGGTGCTGCTGATTGGCAGGGTGCGCGGCCTCGTTCTCACGCCTCCCAAAGAAAACCCTTAGGCACGCGCCGGCCGACGAACGTCACCCCCTCTCGCTCCAGCCGCCGGCGTTGCTCCGCGTCGCCGCCGCCGTCGCGTATGGACACGGTGCGATCTGCGCCAAGCACCCGGTGCCACGGCAGCTTGCTGCCCTTGGGCAGGTTGGCAAGCGTTCGGCCGACGTACCGGGCATGGCTTGGATAACCGGCGAGGCGGGCGATCTGCCCGTAAGTGGCGATCCGTCCGCGTGGGATTTGCGATACCAGTTGCCATACGGCTTCGCGCAGCTCCGCGGTGCGTTCGCTTTGCTTTGCGCGTCCGGTCTGTGAGGATGGGGATCCATTACGCTGACCGGTAGAAGTCCCCTTGCCCCGCGGATCGCTGCTTCTTGCTCTGTTCGTCGTCGTGCCCATCGTCGAAATGTACCTGCTCATCACGGTGGGCGGCTATCTTGGTGCGTTGCCGACGGTGGGCCTGGTCATGCTTACGGCGCTCATCGGTGTGGCGCTGCTGCGCCGGCAGGGGCTGGCTACGCTGATGCGTGCGCAGGACAACATGCAACGGGGCGTGCTGCCGGCTCAGGAAATGGCGGAGGGCATCATGCTGGCGGTGGCTGGTGCGCTGCTACTTACCCCGGGTTTCGTGACCGACGCCTTCGGCTTCGCCCTGCTGACGCCCGCGTTTCGCCGCTGGCTCGCGGGGCGCGTCATGCCCCGCGGATCGTATGTGTCCCCGGATATCATTGAAGGCGAGGTCGTTTCGCGCCGCGACGATGGTCGCGACGACGCGCGGTTGGAGTAGCCGCTACGCTTTCGGCAGGAACACAGAGAACGTCGTGCCCTCTCCAGGCGCGCTTTTCACCTCGATACGGCCGCCGTGCTCCTCGACGATGCCGAAGCTGATGGACAAGCCAAGACCGGTACCCTTGCCTACGCCTTTCGTCGTGAAGAACGGCGTGAAGAGTTTTGCCTGCACCTCTTCAGACATCCCGTGCCCGTTGTCCTGCACCTCGACGACCACATCGTCGCCGGCCGTGTGTGTACGCACCACGATCCTGCCTTCCTTCGGGCACACTGCCTGACTTGCATTGACCACCAGGTTGGTCAGCACCTGCATCAACCGGCCTTCCGTACCCATCACTGGCGGTATCTCCGCCAGCTCGGTCATCACCTCGCTGTTGCTCTCGATCTGTCGCCTGGCCAGCGTCAGGGTCTCGTTGACGACGTGATTGAGGTCGAGCTCCGTCAACGTGCGATCCCCCTGGCGGGCAAATGTCTTCAGCCCCGCAACGATATCCCGTACTCGAGTCACGCCCTGCAGCGATTCGCGCAGCAGATCACCCGTGTCCTCCATGATGAAGTCCATGTCTTCATCGTCCAGATACGTCTGCAGCCGTTGCCGGTCCTGCGCCAGCGGCGAGCCGTCCGGCACTTTGTTCAGGAGGTCCACTATCTCCCCGTGCAGATGGCGGATGGCCGGAACGTACTCGTTGAGGCTGTTGAGGTTGCTCAGCACGAAACCGATGGGGTTGTTGATCTCGTGGGCCATGCCGGCAGACAGCGTACCCAGTGACGCCAGCTTCTCGCTACGCACCAGCTGCTTCTGATTGCATTTCAGCGCCTCGTGCGCCTTCTCCAGCTCGGCGTAGGACTCGAACAGCTCGCGCGACTTGTCTTCCAGCAGGTGCTCTGCGTGGGCACGCCGCTTGCGTTCCCGATCCAGCGCGCGGCGCAATACGGCCGGGTCATCGCTCACCGGGAAAACTCGAGTTCCAGCGCGCAGTGATCGGCACCCTTGTGCATGCACACCTCGTGATGAATGGTGCAAGGCTGCTCGAAGTGCGCCGCAGACCCTTCGATGAGGCCTTCCGCCAGCGCACACATCTTGCGCGGGGAGCGGTACATCATCGTCAGCTTGTCCGGTTGGCCGTTGTCGTACGTGAACTCCGGCAGGCCGGCTTCAGGGTAAAGCTTACGCACCTCCACGTGGATGACGCTGTCTACGGTGAGTAGGAAATCCTTCAGGTTGGTGTGCCCTTCGAAGAACACGCTGTAGTGTTCGGCGAAGCGAGGGATCATGTACTGCCCGAACGCGCGCACCAGATCGTTGGCGGGTATGTTGGTCAGTTCTGAACCAGCAGCCACCAGTGCCAGCAGCTCTTCGTCCGAGTAGGTTTCCGTTGCGACATACAATCCTTCGCTGCCTGCTTTGTCGAGCACGGCATCCCAAGCCTCCAGGCCGAACTTTTCTTCGACCATCTCGCTGAGCAGGTTGAAAACGATTCCTTTCATTTTGGTGTTCCCTCTGACAGACGAACATACACCGATAGCGTCTTGTCCGACCGTTGTTCCAGGTTGATGATGGTTGCGATCACCGTCTCGTTCAGCACCGCGCCTTTGTTGAGCAGCATCGCTCCCTGGCTCGTGGTGAGATCCCGCGAGAGCACCATGCCAGCCTGCAGGCTGCGGGCATCGATGCGCACTTCGGCAAGGCTCGCCGCAACTTTCTCTACTTTGGGTAGTGCGGTTTCGAAAACCTTCACCAGATCAGGGTGGTAGGCGTGGCCTGCATCAGCGCGGATCGCATCTGCTGCGTTGCCCTCGGACATCTCCTCGTCGCTTATGCGTCCTCGCTGGTAGTCGTAGTAATCGCGGGCGATGGCGAGAATCTGTGCGCTCTGAGCGATACCGGAGGTGCGGGCGCGATCCGGGAAGCCGGTGCCATCGTGGCGCTCGTGCTGTGCGCGTAACAGCTTCCCCACAGCACGCAGCTTCGGCACGCTCATCAGCAGCGCTTCGGCATACACCGGGTGCTGCTCGAATTGCTGCCGCTGGCTGCTGGTCATCTGCAGATAGGCTTGTGACTTCAGCTTCTCCGGCAGCGCGTTCCAGCCCAAACGATGCAGCCGCACGGCGTGCTTGAGCGTCTGCTTCTGCTCCTCATCCATCCCCAGCGCTTCTGCCATGGCCAGCGCCAGGTCCACCTTTTTGCCGGTGGTGATCGGTTCTGGGTTTGGCATGGTGCCGAGGTTGGCCAGCAGATCGACCATCGTCTCGTAGCTGTCGGCAAGGTCGTCCACGGCTTTCTGCAGCAGAAAATTGCTGCGCTCCAGCGCTTCGGTACGCGCGGCCACTTCTTGTTCCAGGGCTTGGTTGTGGCTCGCCAACGTCTGGTGCAGGCGTTTGTTTTCGTGCTCGAGCCTCACCAGGCGGATGGCATCTTCCACCACCTGACGCAGCTCATCGTCGTCCCATGGCTTCGACAGGTAACGGGCGATGCCGCCCTCGTTGACTGCCTGAATGGTGTCGGCTACGTCGGAGTAGCCGGTGAGCAGAATTCTCGAGCATTGCGGCTGGTCGGCGCGCACGCGGGCCAGCAGCTCGGCGCCGCTCATGCCGGGCATGCGCATGTCGGAAATCACGACGTCCACGCGTTCCGTGTCGAGTAGGTCCAAGGCTTCCTGTCCGGATTCGGCAGCAATGATCTTGGCATCCACTTTGCGCAGGGTGCGCTTGAGTGCCTTGAGGATGTTCGCCTCGTCGTCCACGGTCAGGATGACTGGCTTGTGCGCGTCAGTGTGCTGCATGGCGTTCGCTCCTCAGCACACGATAGAAGTCTTCCGAGTCCAGCGGCTTGTAGAACGCATAGCCCTGGATGAGATCACAGCCGATGTCGCGGCAGGCAATCACCTGACCCTGTGTCTCCACGCCTTCGACGACGACCTCCAGACCGAGGTCTTTGGCCATCTTCGCCAGGTGGCTGACCAGCGTCAGACTGCGCGGGTCTTCCTCAATGTCCTGGATGAGGCTGCGATCGAGTTTGAGCACGTCCAGAGGCATGCCCTTGAGTTGCGCAAGCGATGAGTGGCCGGTGCCGAAGTCGTCCATGGCGATGCGGATGCCGAGCGCTTTGAGCTCTTCGAGCAGTGCAGCGGCGGTCTGCGTGCAGGCCATGACGGTGCTTTCCGTTACCTCGAGCTCCAGCCGCTGCATCAGGCCTGGTTGCTCAGCTGCGTACTGGCGCAGCACCGTTACCCAGGATGCGGTTGTGCCTGCTTCAAACTGTCGCGGTGAGACGTTGATGCTGAGGCGCACATCGTCCAGCCCCAGGTCGTCCAACGCTTCCAGGTGCTGCATGGCGGTGCAGACCACCCATACACCGATGTCGTTGATCATGCCGTTGCGCTCAGCCATGCCGATGAACTGGGCGGGGGACACCAGGCCGTGTTGTGGGTGGCGCCAGCGCAGCAGCGCTTCCGCGCCACGAATGGTCATGTCGTGAGCGCCCACCTGCGGCTGCAATTGAATAAACAGCTGCTGCTGAGACAGTGCCCGGGTGAGGTCATGTTCCAGCGCCTGCATCTGTTTTAGGTTGGCGCGCGACTTGCCGTGGTAGGTCGCCAGGCGTTGCGTTTCGCCGTTGATGCCGGCCAGCGCGATGATGGCCATGCGGATGAGCGCCGCCGGTTCGTCCTTCGGCACGGTGTCGCTGTCGACGTAGCCCGCCGCCACATGCAGGGTTACCGCCTGGCCTTCGATGGCAAACGGAGCACACAGGCGCTCCAGTACGCCCTGCAGCAGATCGTCGTTCGAGGCTGTGGAGATCGCACAGGCGAACAATCCACGGTCCAGTGACGCAAGGTCTACCAGCGGCTCGCCCGTGATCGCCTTCATGCGGCTTTCTACCCGTTCCGCGAGTTGGCGCTGTTGGGTATCGGTGAGCAATGCGGACACCGTCGCCATGTTGCGGATCTCGGCTACGACGATGCGCAGCGGGGTGTCTTCCAGGGTCGCGCGCAGGCGCTCGCGAAACAGCTCCTGCGTTTGCCAGCCGGTCTGCGGGTCACGATGGCGGGCCAGCGCTTTGGCGGCGGCTGCGCGCACCACGTCGCGCAGGCGGTCGTTGGACCAGGGTTTGTTCAGAATCTTGTAGATGCTGCCTTCGTTGATGGCGTCGATCACGCCTTCCATGTCCGCTTCGCCGGAGAGCATCAGGCGCACGGTGCGCGGGTAACGACTGCTCACTTCGGCGAGAAATTCGCTGCCGGTCACGCCTGGCATGCGGTAGTCCGAGATGACCACGTCCACCGGCGTTGCACGCAGGAGGTCGTAGGCCTCGTCTGCGGAAGAGGCGGTCAGAAACCGATACCCCTCACCCCGCAGGCTGCGGCGCAGTGCCTTGGGGATGTTGGGTTCGTCGTCTACCAGTAGCAGGTTGCAGGGCATGCGGTGTGGTCGCAGTGGATCGAATCCAGTATAGGCAGCGGCCTGCTCACGGGGCCGGACAGCCACTCGGTATGTGCTCCCCGTCACAATTAGCCCTTGAAACTGCTAATTGCGCCCCTATTATTAGCGACCCTGCGTTAGCACTCGGCGCATGAGAGTGCTAACGACAATGGAAAAGAGGGTGCTAACCACCACAGATCTACGGTTTCGGCCGGATACATTGGGAGACGAAAGGTAATGAAAATTCGACCGTTGCACGATCGCGTCGTCGTACGCCGTGTGGAGGAAGAGAAGACCACCGCTGGCGGCATCGTTCTGCCGGACTCTGCGGGCGAAAAGCCCCAGCAAGGCGAAGTGCTAGCCGTGGGTTCTGGCAAGGTACTGGACAGTGGCGAAGTGCGAGCGCTCGACGTGAGCGTGGGTGACAAGGTGATCTTCGGCCAGTACGGCGGCAGCACGGTGAAGATCGACGGTGAGGAGCTTCTGATCCTCAGCGAGAGCGAGATCTTCGGCGTACTCGAAGGTTAGGTTTCAGGCGTAAGACAAGAGGAAAAGCTTAATGAGCGCGAAAGAAGTGAAATTCGGGGATGACGCCCGCAGCTTGATGCTGGATGGTGTCAACGTCCTGGCTAACGCCGTCAAGGTCACCCTCGGCCCGAAAGGCCGCAACGTGGTGCTGGACAAGTCGTTCGGCGCCCCCACCGTCACGAAGGACGGTGTATCCGTAGCCAAAGAGATCGAGCTGAAAGACAAGTTCGAGAACATGGGCGCACAGATGGTCAAGGAAGTGGCGAGCCAGACCTCCGACGAGGCAGGCGACGGCACCACCACCGCCACGGTACTGGCCCAGGCCATCCTGCAGGAAGGTCTCAAGTCTGTTGCCGCCGGCATGAACCCCATGGACCTCAAGCGCGGCATCGACAAGGCCGTGGTAGCAGCCGTTGAGCACATCAAGAGCCTGGCTACGCCTTGCGAAGACTCCAAGTCCATCGCCCAGGTGGGCACCATCTCCGCCAATAGCGATACCGCTGTGGGTGAGATCATCGCCGAAGCCATGGACAAAGTCGGTAAAGAAGGCGTGATCACGGTTGAGGAAGGCTCCGGCCTCGAGAACGAGCTCGACATCGTCGAAGGCATGCAGTTCGATCGCGGCTACCTGTCTCCGTACTTCATCAACAATCAGGACACCATGTCCGCGGAACTCGAAGATCCGTACATCCTGCTGTGCGACAAGAAGATCTCCAACATCCGCGACATGCTGCCGATCCTGGAAGCCGTTGCGAAGTCCGGCAAGCCGCTGATGGTGATCGCTGAGGACATCGAAGGCGAAGCGCTGGCGACCCTGGTGGTCAACAACATGCGCGGTATCGTCAAGGTATCTGCCGCCAAGGCACCGGGCTTCGGCGATCGCCGCAAGGCCATGCTGCAGGACATCGCGATCCTCACGGGTGGCACGGTCATCTCCGAGGAAGTAGGCCTGACGCTTGAGGGTGCTACCCTCGACGACCTCGGCACCGCCAAGCGCGTGACCTCGAGCAAAGAGAACACCACGGTTGTGGACGGTTCCGGTGCGAAAGCCGACATCGAAGGCCGCATCAAGCAGATCCGTCAGGAAATCGAAGACACCTCCTCCGATTATGATCGCGAGAAGCTGCAGGAGCGTCTGGCCAAGCTCGCCGGCGGTGTTGCGGTGATCAAGGTAGGCGCGCCCACGGAAGTGGAGATGAAGGAGAAGAAGGCTCGCGTGGAAGACGCGCTGCACTCCACCCGCGCTGCTGTAGAAGAAGGTGTGGTTCCTGGTGGCGGCGTAACGCTGGTGCGTGCGCTGGAAGCGGTTGCCAAGGTCAAGGGCGACAACGAAGACCAGAACGTCGGCATCGCCATCGCCACCCGCGCGATGAGCGCGCCGCTGCGTCAGATCGCCAGCAACGCTGGTGCCGAAGGCGCGGTTGTGCTCGACAAGGTGATGAGCCTGACCGGAAATGACGGCTTCAACGCTGCTACCGGCGAGTACGGCGACATGCTGGAGATGGGTATTCTCGATCCGGCCAAGGTCACCCGTACCGCGCTGCAGGCAGCCGCGTCGGTTGCCGGTCTGATGATCACCACCGAAGCCATGGTCAGCGAGTTGCCGGAAGACAACGCGCCCTCCATGCCGGGCGGTGGCATGCCGGATATGGGCGGCATGATGTAAGTAAGCATTTGCTTAC
>JAUILW010000898.1 GCA_030432795.1 Gammaproteobacteria bacterium | reverse complement strand
GCATCCCGATACGTACCGAGGAAGTGCCGCCGTGCTGTTCGAAAACTACACCTCACCCTGGGAGAACGAAGAGCTCACCATTCTGCGCGACGCCGCGCGTAAATTTTTCGAGTCCGAGTTCAAGCCCAAAGTAGAGAAATGGAACGCGCAGGGGCAGGTAGACCGGGAAGACTGGCTGACCGCGGGACGCGCGGGCCTGCTGTGCGCGGAAATCCCCACCGAGTACGGCGGTGCAGGCGGCGATTACCGCCACGATACCGTCATCATGGAAGAGATGATGTACGCCGGCGTGCATGGCTGGAGCAACCAGGTGCACTCCAGCATTGTCGCGCCTTACATCCTGCACTACGGATCTGAAGAGCAGAAGCAGCGCTGGCTTCCGAAGATGGTGAGCGGCGAGATCGTCGGTGCCATCGCCATGACCGAGCCCAACACCGGATCCGACCTGCAGGCCGTGCGCACCACCGCGCTGCGCGACGGCGACGAGTACGTGATCAACGGCGCCAAGACCTACATCACCAACGGCCAGCATTGCGACATTGTCATCGTGGTCGCCAAAACTGACCCCAATGAAGGCGCGCGCGGCATCTCCCTGGTAGTGGTGGAATGTGATAACCCGGGATTCAAGCGCGGCACCAACCTCAAAAAGATGGGCCTTGCGTCCGCGGACACATCGGAAATGTTCTTCGACGACTGCCGGGTGTCAATGAGCAACCGTCTAGGCGAAGAGGAAGGAAAGGGCTTCTTCCAGCTCATGAACCAGCTGCCGCAGGAACGCTTCAACATCGCCCAGGCAGCGGTGTGCGCAATCGAACACGCCATCGGCATCACGCTCGAATACGTGAAGGACCGCAAAGCCTTCGGCCAGCGCATCCTCGACTTTCAGAACACACGGTTCAAGTTGGCCGAGTGCAAGACAGAAGCGTTGGTGGCACGCACGTTCGTCGACCAGCTGCTCATGCAGCACCTCGACGGCAAACTCGACGCCGCCACCGCCTCCATGGCCAAGTACTGGTGCACCCAGAAGCAGAACGAGATCATCGACGAATGCCTGCAACTGCACGGCGGCGCCGGCTACATGGACGAGTATGAGATCTCCCGCATGTATACGGATGCGCGCGTGCAGAAAATCTACGGCGGCACGAACGAGATCATGAAAGAACTGATCGGCCGGAGCTTGGGTTAGCGCGCATCCGGTGGAAGCCGGTGCGTAACGCTGTAGAGAGCTGGCGGCTAAAAAGGCCAGGGATGGCGGTTCAGCGCTACCAGGAAGATGTAACCAACGCTGAACAGGGCCCCGCCAAAACCCACCAGCCGCCAGGTAACGTCGCTGGCACGCAGCGTCATCACGCCGAAGCCGATGTAGGCGAGCAACGCCAGCAGCTTTGCCGCCAGCCATCCGGTCAGGAGTGAGTAGCCCAGGT
>JAUILW010000141.1 GCA_030432795.1 Gammaproteobacteria bacterium | reverse complement strand
GGTATCGATGCGAGCCATGCCCTCAACGGTGAGGACGTACTTGCTGTGCTCACCGGTGCAGACATGCGCGCCGACGGCATTGGAGACATTCCCTGTGGTTGGCTGGTGAAGCAAAAAGACGGCAGTGCCATGGTGTCCGCGCCACATCCGCCGCTGGCGCACACGTTTGTGAATTACGTGGGTGAGCCGTATGCGCTGGTGATTGCAAAAACCCTGGACGCGGCGCGACATGCAGCCGAACGCGTGCACACAGAGTTCGAAGAGCTGCAACCGGTCGTGGATCTCGCCACCGCCACGGACTCTGTGGAGATTCACGAGGGCGTGCGGCACAACCTCGCCTACGATTGGGAGCTTGGTGACCGAGCTGCAACGGAGCAGGCGCTGGCCGGTGCGGCGCACGTGGTGCGGCTGGATCTCACCAACAACCGGTTGATTCCCAATGCCATGGAGCCGCGCGCAGCCATCGGCCGCTATGACGCGGCAACGGGGGAACACACGTTATACACCACCAGCCAGAATCCGCATCTGGCGCGACTGATACTGTCGGCGTTCGTCGGTGTCGCCCCGGAGCATAAGCTGCGCGTGATAGCGCCAGATGTGGGCGGCGGCTTTGGCTCGAAGATCTTCGTGTATGCGGAAGAAGCCGCGGTGTTGTGGGCGGCCCGTCGGTTGCGCTGCCCGGTGAAGTGGACCGCCGAGCGGGCGGAGTCGTTTCTGGCAGACGCGCACGGGCGCGACCATCTTACGCACGTGGAGCTGGGGCTGAACGAGCACGGCCGGTTCGTCGCTCTGAAAGTTCAGACCTCGGCCAACCTCGGCGCATACCTCTCGACGTTTGCATCCTCGGTACCCACCTATCTCTACGGCACGCTGTTGGCCGGTCAGTACAAGACGCCAAACATCTACGTCGAGGTACATGGCGTCTACACCAACACGGCACCCGTTGATGCCTACCGCGGCGCTGGCCGTCCGGAGGCCACCTATGTGGTCGAGCGGGTGGTGGAAGTTGCCGCTCGGGAGATTGGCAAGGATCCGGCGGATTTACGCCGCATGAACATGATTCAGCCCGGCGATTTTCCCTACGAGACGCCGGTGGCACTCACCTATGACACAGGTGACTATGAGAAGAGCCTGGACCGGGCACTCGAGCTGATTGATTACTCAGGCTTCAGCGCTCGTCGTCTCGAGGCGCGCCAGCGGGGCTGCCTGCGTGGGATCGGTATGTCCTGCTACATCGAAGCGTGCGGCCTGGCACCATCGCAGCTCGCCATTCAGCTTGGTGCCGGCGTCGGTCTCTACGAAAGCGGTGAGGTGCGCATGAATCCCACCGGCAACGTCACGGTGTTTACCGGCACCCACTCTCACGGGCAGGGTCACGAAACCACGTTTGCACAAGTGGTGAGCGATCGTCTGGGCGTACCGTTCGAAGACGTGGAGGTGGTGCATGGTGATACCGGCCGCGTGGAGTTCGGGCTTGGCACGTACGGTTCCCGCTCCCTGGCGGTGGGTGGCTCGGCGCTTGTCAAAGCGTCGGACAAAGTCATTGCCAAGGCGCGCATCATCGCTGCTCACATGATGGACGTGGATGCGGCCGATGTGGACTTCGACTCAGGTGTTTTCACGGTGCGCGACAGTAATCGCGCCATGACGATCCAGGAGGTAGCGTTTGCTGCCTACGTCCCGAGCAATTACCCACTGGATCTGGAACCCGGCCTGTCGGAGAAAGCGTTCTACGACCCGGAGAATTTCACGTACCCCGCAGGTACGCACATTGCCGAGGTGGAGATCGATGCCGACACCGGCGTGGTGCGGGTGGTGGACTTCGTCGCGGTTGACGATTTCGGCCATGTCATCAATCCGCTGATCGTCGAGGGGCAGGTGCACGGAGGTGTGGCGCAAGGGCTTGGTCAGGCGCTGCTCGAACATGGCCGCTACGACGACTACGGGCAGCTCCTCACCGGTTCCTACATGGATTACTGCATGCCACGGGCTGATGATGTGCCGCAGTTTCGTGTGGACACTACGGTCACGCCATGTACGCATAACCCGCTCGGTGTGAAAGGTTGCGGCGAGGCCGGTGCCATCGGTTCGCCCGCAGCGATCATGAACGCGGTGACCGACGCGCTGGGTGTGAGGGACATCTCTATGCCTGCCACCAGCGAAAAAGTCTGGCGTGTGATTCGTAGCGCCCGCGGCGTAAGCAGGTAAAGCGCCCGCGGCGGAAACAGGTAAAGCACCCGCGGCGTAAACAGGTAAAGCGCCCGCGGCGGAAACAGGTAGACAGCCCGCGGCGGAAGGTAGGGAAGAGCCCACGGCTCATTTTCAGAGGCGATCCTATGTATCCATTCAACTATCACAAACCCACCAGCGTCGATGAGGCGGTGAGCCTTTTCCTCGGCGCGGAAGATCCAGCCTACCTGTCCGGCGGCATGACGTTGATTCCCACCATGAAACAGCGCCTGGCAATGCCCACCGATCTTGTGGATCTCTCCGACGTGCAGGCCATGCGCGGCATCGAGCGACAGGAGAGCAGGCTCATGATCGGCGCATTCACCCGTCATGCGGACGTGGCGCGCTCCGACGTTGTCAGGCAGGCAGTTCCTGCTCTGGCGCGCCTTGCCGGCCTGATTGGCGACAACCAGGTTCGTCACCGCGGCACCATCGGCGGTTCCGTGGCCAACAGCGACCCCGCAGCGGACTATCCAGCGGCGGTAGTCGGCCTCGGCGCAGATGTTGTGACAAATAAGCGCACGATATCGTCGGCAGACTATTTTCAGGACCTGTTCGAGACCGCACTCGAGCCGGGCGAGATGATCGTTCGCATCGAATTTTCCATTCCGCGGCGTGCGGCGTACCGGAAGTTTCCCAATCCTGCCTCGCGGTACGCGGTGGTGGGTGTCATGGTGGCGGAGTTCGACACAGGGGTGCAGGTCGGCGTAACCGGGGCCGGTGCCTGTGCATTCCGTGCAAGCACCCTGGAAGCGGCGCTCACCGCAGATCTACGACCCGAGGCGATCGCTGGAGTGGATATACCCGATGCGGGCTTCAATTCCGACCTGCACGCTTCCGCGGAGTACCGGGCGCACCTGGTTGGGGTTATGGCGCGCCGCGCCGTGGCGGATCTGCTGGCTTCGTAAAATCGTTTTTACGGCAATAGCAGATGCGCATGCCTCGTTGGCTCTCTATACTGCCAGGTCGACAGTCTGTTGTAGGTCTGGAGGTAACCGGCAGTGGCCGAAGCCGAAGTTCCAGAGTTGGTATTTGGCAGAGAGGGTGAACCCGGCGGGCGCTGGCAGCGTTCCCGGAGGACTTTTGCCACCCGCCAGGGTTGGTTCGTCAAGACCCGTGAAGGCTTGTCTCTCGGGCCCTATCCCACAGAGTTCGACGCAGATCTCGTCGCCGCATTGCTCATTGCGCAGCTTGCACAAGCTAATTCCGGGCAGATGTGCAGGCGCATCATCTACAACTTTCGACATGACGACCGGTTTCGACGGGTTGAGATCGATCACGTGCCCGCAGCCCACAATGGGCAGTGATTGGCGATGATGTTGCGGTTGCAGGTTGTCCTGTACCCTCCGGTCTGACGGGTCACAATCAAATGCCAGAGCTTGGCGCGAGCAGGTTGCGAGCTTGAATGGGTGCTTGTATGGGTGAATGTGCGAAGGTTCTGGTAGTGGACGACGAAGAAGCCGTGCGGCTTGTGACGGTGGAGATGCTGCGGCGTATGGGATATGCGGCCACGGCGGCGGTTGGCGGCCCTGACGCCCTCGCGCAGATCTCTTCGCAGGCGTTCGATCTGGTGCTGCTGGATCTTGCGATGCCGGAGATGTCCGGCGCGGAAACCTTCAACGCCTTGCGCCAGATTGCCCCGGAGTTGCCGGTATTGTTCATGACAGGGTATTCACGGGATGACCTGGGGGAGGTCCTGGATGGGCATTGCCACGCGCAGGTGCTGCCCAAACCATTTCCCATGCAGGAACTGCATAGCGCTGTGCGCGATATGCTGAATCGCCCATGAAACAATGTTCTCTGTTTGCGCTTCTGATCGTCCTGCCGTTGCTTTCGCATTCGGCGCTTCCCGCGCGGCTGGTCGATGGCAGCGCACTGCCGAGCCTTGCGCCCATGCTCGAGGAGGTCAATCCCGCTGTGGTGAACATCGCCACCTACACCACGGTGCAGGTGCGCAATCCGCTGTTGGAGGACCCATTCTTTCGACGCTTTTTCGATGTCCGGCCGCGTACCCGCCGCACCCAGAGCGCGGGCTCCGGGGTGGTTGTGGATGCGGCTCGTGGCTACATCGTCACCAACCATCACGTGGTGGACCGCGCCGACGAAATCAACGTGGCGCTCGCCGATGGTAGGGTGCTGGCGGCGACCCTCGTTGGCCGCGATCCGCAGGTGGATCTGGCGGTGCTGAAGGTCGATGCGGATGCGCTGGTGGAGATTCGCTTTGCCGACTCCGGCGACCTGCGCCAGGGTGACTTCGTGGTAGCCATTGGCAATCCATTTGGGCTCAACCAGACGGTCACCAGCGGTATCGTCAGCGCCCTTGGCCGCAGCGGCCTCGGTATTGAAGGCTTTGAGGACTTCATTCAGACCGATGCGCCTATCAACCCCGGCAACTCCGGCGGCGCGCTGGTGGACCTGGCGGGCAACCTGGTCGGTATCAATACGGCGATTTTCGCGCCGAGCGGCGGCAACGTCGGCATTGGATTCGCCATACCGTCCAACATGGTGCGCGCCGTCATGGAGCAGATCATCGAGCATGGTGAGGTGCGACGAGGTTACCCCGGCGTAGATGTGCAGGCGCTCTCTGCGGATCTGGCGGAGGCCTTTGGCGTGGACCGCACCGAAGGGGTCGTGGTGGTAGAGGTGGATCCTGAAGGGCCTGCTGAGCGTGCCGGGTTGCGGCCGGGAGATGTAGTAGTCAAAGTCGGCGATCGTCAGATCCGTCGCAAGTCCGATTATGACTCGAGCACAGCGGTGCTGTTTGCCGGCGATGAAGTCGCGCTTGAAGTGTTGCGCGACGGGCGGCCAAAGAAGCTCAAGCTCTCGATCGACGACAGCAACAGCGATCGGGTGTCCGGTCGGCGTGTGCACGCGAAGCTCAAAGGTGTGGTGTTGCAGAACTTCCACAACGAGAGCGAGCCCGGCACTAGTGCCGGAGTACTCATTACTGAGGTTGAAGAGCAGAGCAAGGCCTACGTTCACGGGCTGCGAGCAGGGGACGTGCTGGTGGCTGCCAACCGCCAGGCTGTGCGCAACATCGTCGATCTGCGGGAAGCTGCGGGCAAGAGCCGCGGCCAGCTGCTCCTGCGCGTGTACCGCGCAGGAGAGTTTGGCTACGTGGTCATTCGCTGAGGGCGTTACTCGCTGGGGAGTGTGCTTCAGTCGAACATGATGACGTTGCGGGCAACCTCGCCGGTTTCGAGCGCCGCAAGACCGTCGTTGACGTCCTCGAGACGGATGCGCCCGGAGATCAGATCGTCCAGATGCAGTCTGCCCTGCAGGTAGAACTCCACGAAGCGCGGCATATCCACGCGGAAGCGATTGGAACCCATGTTCGAGCCCTGTAGCTTGCGTTCCATGAGGAATTCCGGGCCGTGCAGTTCCACCATCGTGCCCACCGGAATCATGCCGATCACGGTGGCAGTGCCGCCTGATCGCAGCATCTTGAACGCCTGCTCAGTGGTCTGCTTCAGGCCGATGGCTTCGAAGGAGTAGTGCACGCCGCCGCCGGTCAGCTCGCGTACCGCCTCTATGGCGTTGCCATCCTTGCCGTTCACCACATCCGTGGCGCCGAATTTGCGGGACAGTTCCAGCTTCGAGTCCACCATGTCGATGGCGATGATGCGAGCGGCGCCGGCAATAGCGGCGCCGTTGATCGCCGACAGGCCGACCCCACCGCAGCCGATCACCGCCACGGTGCTGCCGGGCTCGACTTTGGCTGTGTGGATGACGGCTCCCACGCCGGTGGTCACCCCGCAGCCGATGAGCGCGGCGCGGTCCAGCGGCATGTCCTCGCGGACCTTGGCGATGGCATGCTCGTGCACCAGCATGTACTCGGCGAACGACGACAGGTTGAGAAACTGGTGCACCGTCTCGCCGCCGGCGCTCAGGCGCGGCGCGGCATCAGGCGCGCGCTGCAGCTCCGGCTCCTGGCAGAGCGACATATGCCCCGTGAGGCAGTGCTCACAGTGGCCGCAGAACGCGCTGAGGCAGGTAATGACGTGGTCGCCGGGCTTGACGTAGGTGACGTCCGATCCCACAGCCTCGACAACGCCGGCGCTTTCGTGGCCGAGCACCGCCGGCAGGGGGTACGGATAGGAGCCGTTCTGAAAGTGCAGATCGCTGTGACACACCCCGGCGGCGACGGTGCGCACCAGCACCTCGCGCGGGCCCGGATCGCCGTGCTGAACGTCTTCGATCTCCAATGGCTTGTTGATTTCGCGCAGTACTGCAGCCTTCATGCGTGCTCCCCCGGTAAATGTGTCGAACCGTCAGAGTGTGCCAAACGCCCGTGCCTTTGACTACAACGGATGGCTTGCCGGAAGGCCGCGCTCGCGGTGGGGAGCGCTGGTAACATGCGCGGATGCAGATCCACCCCACAGTGCTGCTCGGCCTCGGCAGCAACCTGCCCTGGCAGGAGCTGTCCAGCCAAGCGCTCATCGGTGCCGCCCTGGAAGGCCTGGCCGAGTTTGCCCATGGCCCGGTGGTCTGTTCGCCGCTCTATCGCACCTCGCCGGTGGACTGCCCGCCGGACAGCGGCGATTTCGTCAACGCTGCGGCGGTCATGCGTGCCCGTGAGGGCCTTACCCCGACGCAACTCCTGGCAGGTGTGAAGCGGTTGGAGATCGCGTTCGGCCGCAGCCTCAACAGCGTGCGCAACGCGCCGCGGCCGCTTGATGTGGATGTGCTGGCCTTCGGCGATGTGGAAATGCGCAGTGCCCGGCTGACGTTGCCGCACCCGCGGGCGTGGCAAAGGGCGTTCGTGTTGGTACCCTTGAACGACGTGGCGCCGGACTTCGTCTGGCCCGGGAAGGGATTGACCGTGAAGCAATTGCTCCGTCGGCTGGACTCCAATGAGAACGTTCAGCGTTTGCCTGCTGCTTGCAGCCAGCCTTAGCTGCATACCGGCTAGCAACGCCTATGCGCCGGATCAGCATCAGGCGTTGACGTTCGTCGCTGCGCGGGCGGTCAATCGCTGTCTGGACGAGATACGTGCACCCCGCCTCACGGCGCTGCAGGTACGCTACCTCGTGCGGGCCAACGTCGAGCTGGCTGACAGCAACATGTTCGTGCGCTTGTTTCGCTGGAATTACTACAACCGTGCGGGCGGCGAACGGTCGTGGCTCGGCATGGTGGACACCCGGTTGCACGAGCACTTCAACGACCTGCTGCTTGAGCTCGAGGACCGCCAGCAGGCGGCAGACCGGTATACGGATCTCGGCAGGATCATCTCCTATCTGCAGGACGTGAGCACGCCGTCGCGGGCAGTGCCGGTGTTTGCCAATCGATTCTGGCGCATGTCCTTCTCCGATCGCTTCGACAACTTCCCGGTGGACCCGGAAGCGGTCGAAGAAGCGGTCCTCGAAAGCTGTGATTATGTGTTGCAGGCGCAGG
>JAUILW010000140.1 GCA_030432795.1 Gammaproteobacteria bacterium | reverse complement strand
GCACCGCCGTGACCGCGCTGTTGAAGACAAACTCTGCGCCCAGGCGGGTGGCAGCGGCATGCAGATTGCGCGCTGCAAGCTGCGGGTCAGATACGAAACCGGCTTCGCGCACGCGGATGCCGTGGGTGATGGCGTGACCGGCAGGCATGCCGAAGTCCGGGTCATCGAACGGCCTTGGTGGACCGTAGCCTGCGAGCGAGATGCCGGGATACTGCTCGGCAATCGCCGCCGCGTCGATCACCTCGAAGGTGACCCCTGCCGCCGCCATGGCATCGCGCAAGCCTTCGGTGGCTGCCAGCGCGCCCTCCCGCAACAGCACCAGCCCGCCGCATTCCGTATAGCGTGCCAGGGGTTCGTTCGCTGGCAGGTCGAGAAAGTCAGCCCACGCAAGCCAGCGAAACCGCGCTTCGTGGGCAATGCACGCCGATTCGAGGTGTGTGTACATCGGCCGAATCACCGCCGAGGAGGCGCTGGTAGAGCCGTAACCGGCAGCAGGTAGAGCATCGATGTTGAGCGTGCGCATGCCGCGCCGGGTGAGCGCGAGTGCTGTGGAGCAACCGACAATGCCGGCGCCGATGATGATCAGGTCGTAACGCGTCATGCGGCGATCCTTCGCGGCCGCCGGCGACTTGTCAACCACGCCCTCGCCAACGATCATGTCGCGCTGTTCAAACCCCGGGAGAAACAGGTGGCGCAGGTTCAGGCCAATGGCATTCAGATCGAGTACGACACCTTCGGCGACCGCAACGGCCGGCCGCTGCTCCTGGTGATGGGGCTCGGAACGCAGATGACCCGCTGGCGGTCGGCGTTCTGCGAGCGTCTGGTGGATACGGGGCATTTCGTCATTCGCTTCGACAACCGGGATATCGGCCTTTCAGAGAAGTTCGATGCGCACGGCACACCAGATATGGCGGCGCTGTTCGCCGCCGGTATGGCTGGAGAGCCGGTGCAGGCGCCCTATACCCTCGAAGACATGGCCGGCGATGCCATCGGCCTGCTGGATGCCTTGGAAATCGACCGCGCCCACGTTTGCGGCGCGTCGATGGGTGGCATGATCGGCCAGACGCTCGCCATTCATCACCCGCAGCGGCTGCACTCGCTGGTATCCATCATGTCGTCCACCGGCAATCCCGAGCTGCCCCCGCCCACCCCGGAAGCCGCAGCCGCCCTGCTCTCACCGGCAGGGCAAACCCTGGAGGAGGTGCTCGCTCGTACCGTGCAGATCAATCGCGCCATCGGCAGCCCCGCCTATCCGGAAGCAGAGGAGGAACTGCGCGCGCGGGCGCAGAGCGATTTCGAGCGCAGCTTCCACCCGGCGGGTGTAGTGCGTCAGATGGCAGCCATTGCTGCCTCCGGCAACCGCAAGCCGCTGCTTGCCAGCGTGCGCACGCCAACGCTGGTGGTGCACGGCGCCGCCGACCCGTTGGTGCCGCTGGCTGGCGGTATCGACACGCACGAGTCCATTCCGGGCGCCGTTCTGGAGGTGGTTGAAGGCATGGGCCACGACCTGCCGGAAGCGCTGTGGCCGAACATCATCGAGCTGATCAGCGCGCATACCACCCGGCACCACGCGTGACACGCCTGCTGCGTCTGCTGCTGGCCGCTGCCATCTGTCTGCACACGTCTCACGTGTGGGCAGAGGCCAAGCCGTGCACAGACCGCATGCCGGGGCTTGAGACCTTTTACAGCAACGGCTGGGGCCTGGATGGCGGCAACCAACGCTATCAGCCCGACACCTCCATCGGCGCGACCAATGCCCGTGAGCTTCGGCTCCGCTGGAGCTATGGATTCAGCACCGGTTCGCCGCGCGTGCATCCGCTGGTTACGGAAAATACGATCTTCGTTGGCGATGGCGGCCACGGTCTGGTAGCGCTCGGACGCGCCGACGGCTGCCTGCGCTGGCAGAACACCGACATCACCGACGTCGGATCGGCAATTGCGCATGGCACATCAGGCGATCGTACACTGCTCGTGGTGGCAGGCCGGCGCTCGGGTATTTACGCGGTGGACGCCGTCAGTGGAGCCACGGTATGGCACCGTCACATCGACCATGACAACCCGGTGCCAGGTTATTCGGGCACGCCGGTGGTGTTCGAGGACCGCGTGTTCGTTCCCTTGTCCTCCATGGAGATCGGCCTGTCTGCCAACCCGTTCTACGGTTGCTGCACCACCAGCGGTGCGGTGGCTGCGCTGAACCTCGCCAACGGCGAACTACTTTGGTATCAGCGGACGATCCGCGAGGCACCGCAGGTGACCGGCAGGCACTACCTGTTCGTGGAAGAGCGCGGCCCGAGCGGTGCGCCGGTATGGGGTACCGTCACGCTGGATGCGCAGCGGCGACGCGTCTATTTCGGTACCGGTCAGAACTACAGCCGCCCCGCCACCGACACGAGCGATGCCATCATCGCCCTGGATGCAGACACCGGCGCCATCGTCTGGGTGACCCAGGCAACCGAAGACGACGCCTTCAACATGGCATGCACTGCCAGCCGCGAGCACCCGAACTGCCCGAAACCCATGGGCCCGGACGTGGACTTCGGCGCGCCGCCGATCCTCACGCGCCTCGCCGACGGCCGTGACGTGGTACTGGCTGGGCAGAAATCCGGAGACGTCTGGGCGCTCGATCCCGACGACGGCCGCGTGCTGTGGAAACGACGGATCGGCCGCGGTGGCGCCCTCGGCGGGGTGCATTGGGGTATGGCAGTGGATCCCGGCCGCCAGGTACTGTACGTACCGGTGAGCGACGTACCCGCCATCGCCGGAAGCGAAGAGCCCGAACCGGGGCTGTTTGCCCTGGACACCGCCAGCGGCACGCCCCGTTGGTCGGCGCCGCGTGCGCCCCGCTGCACGGACGGTGACTGCTGGAGCGGTCTGTCCGCGGCAATCGTGGCGGGGCCCGATATCATCGTCGCCGGTGGTCTCGATGGCCTGCTGGAGGTGTACGACGCCAACACCGGACAGATACTCTGGCAGTTCGACAGCCTCATCGACTTCGCCACCGTCAACGGCGTACCGGCGTACGGCGGCAGTTTCGATACGCACGGGCCGCAGCTTGCAGGAAACCAACTCATCGCAGTATCGGGCTACGGCAGCTTCCGGCAGAAGGCCGGCAACGCGCTGCTGGTGTTCGAACCTTCAACTACCGAACAACAAGGAGACTCACCGTGAGTGATGCGTCAGCCGCGGGCCCCCTGCGACGCCTGGTCGCCACCGCCATCGACTTCGTGGTTGTGCCCGTCGTGAGCATCGGCGTCATGCTCGTCAGCGGCGCCATGGAGTCCGCTGAAGCCTACGCCGGCTACCAGCCGATCCTGCGGCCCATTCTGCTCGGCATCGCCGGCTATCTGCTCGTCAACGGCTGGCTGCTCTACCGCCACGGGCAGACCCTCGGTAAACGCATCATGGGCCTGGCCATCGTTCATCACAGCGACGGCAGCAAGGCGTCGCTGGGCAGACTGGTTGGCGTACGCGCGCTGTTTTTCCCGCTGCTCTACCTGCCGATCGGCTTTGCCGCCATCGGCGCCTGGGCACTGCTGCCCGTGGTAGACAACGCGTCCATCCTGCTGCGCAGCCGCCGCTGCCTGCACGATCTCGCCGCCGGTACCCGCGTGGTGCGCACGCGCCGGTGAAGGCACTCGTCGCCGGCGGCGGCATTGGCGGCATCAGCGCAGCCCTGAGTCTGGCGCGGAATGGCCACGACGTGGCGGTGTACGAACAGGCGCCGTCGTTCGAAGAGATCGGCGCCGGCATTCAGATCTCCCCCAACTGCAGCCGCGTTTTGCACCACCTGGGCCTCGAATCAGCCCTGCGCGCAAAGGCGTTTCTGCCTGAGGGTACCGAGTTCCGGCAGTGGAAAAGCGGCCGGGTGATCAGCGAGCAACCGCTCGGCCGGCGGGCGCTACAACGCTACGGCTACCCCTACTACCACATCCATCGGGGCGACCTGCTGCGCATTCTCGTCGATGCGGCCATGCGGCAGCCGAACATCTCCCTGTACCCGGGATGCCGAGTGATCGGTTGCGAACAGGATGCGAACCATGCCCGCCTGATCACCAGCAACGGTACGGTGTCCGGCGATCTCGTGGTGGGTGCCGATGGCATACGGTCCGCCGTGCGCGAAGCGCTTTGGGGCGCAGCCGCACCCGTGTTCACCGGCAACGTCGCCTGGCGTGCCCTGGTGCCCGCGGATCGCCTTGAACCCGGCAGGATTCGCCCCATGTCCACCGTCTGGTGGGGGCCGGGCCGCCACTTCGTGCACTACTTCGTGCGCGGCGGTGCGCTGGTGAACTGCGTATGTGTAGTGGAGAAGTCCGGCTGGGAAGTGGAATCATGGACCGAGGCTGGAGACCCGGCAGAGCTGAGAAGGGATTTCTCCGGTTGGCACGCCGATGTGCAGGCGCTCATGGCTAACATGGATACAGACACACTGTTCAAGTGGGCATTGCACGACCGGCCTCCCATGGCCGCCTGGGGCAAAGGCCGAGTCACGCTGCTGGGCGATGCCTGCCACCCCACGCTCCCCTTCATGGCTCAGGGCGCTGCCATGGCCATCGAGGACGGCGCGGTGCTGGCGTCGTGCCTCGACCGTGGAGATGAGATTGCCGCAGCACTTGCCCGCTATGAATCGCTTCGCAAACCACGCACCGCTGGCGTGCAGCTGGGCTCACGCCGCAACGCGCGTGTTTTCCACCTCGCCGGCCTGCCCGCCTGGCTGCGCAACCGCGCAGCCTCAAGAGCCGGGGGCAAGACCATGCACCAGCTCTTCCGCTACGATGCACTCAACGCCGCCAACGAGGGTTTGCCATGAACAAGGTCCAGGGCCTGCACCATCTCGCCATCACCACCGCCAACATGAAAGAGCAGATCGAATTTTTCACCGACAAGCTCGGCATGGAGCTGGTGGCCCTGTACTGGATGCATGGCGTGGCCAACACCTGGCACGGCTTCTTGCGGTTGAACGACGACAGCAGCATTGCCTTCGTCTGCAACCCCGACATCGGCGACATCCCGGTGGTGATGGGCCAGACACACGCCGGCAACCCCGGCGCGAACTGCGCCAAGGGCACGATGCAGCACCTGGCGTTGAAGGTGCGCGATCATGAGGAATTGTTGGCCATGCGCGACCGTCTACGCAGCAAAGGCGTGCCGGTGATCGGGCCCACGGATCACGGCTTCTGCGTTTCCATCTACTTTGCCGGGCCGGAGAACCTTTCGCTGGAGCTGTCTTACTCCGAAGCCCCCATCGACCACCGCGCCTGGATAGACCCCGAAGTGCAGGCACTTGCCGGCATAAGCGACGCGGAGCTTGCGCGCTACACACAGTCGTCAGACTACGCAGATCAGGGCGGCGGCGTGGTACAGCCAGGCGTCGACGCACCGGGACCACACATGCACTACCCGCCGGAGCGCTACGCGCAGACCTTGGCCGTGCCGGACGAGGTGGTATGGGCAAACAGCGAGAACCAGCCGCCGGTCAGGGTGGCCGATTGACCATACCGGCGGCGCGAAATGCCAGCAACACGTTGCCCTGGGGCTGGCCGAACATACCGTAGCCGCTGTTGACCAGCAGCAGGCCGTTGGCTGCCGCGAGGCTGGCGCTGTCGATTGCACCACCCTGCCCCGGCACGCCATTCACCGAGGTGAATGCACGCAGCGTGTCGTACTCGAACAGCAACGCACCATTGCGGGCATCGAATATGCGCAGCTTGCCGTCGATGCTGCCGGTCACTACCGCGCCGTCCACAACGACAGGCGCTGCCGACAGCCCGTATAGGTAGCTGCAGCGCGGCGCCAGCTGTTCACGCCCCTCGCAATCCGGTTGCACCCGGTAGCGCCAGCGCTCCTCGCCGGTTTCCACATCCAGTGCATAGAGGCCGGGCTGCGGCACGAATCCGGGTCGCGGGCGGCCTGGATCATTCAGTGGGACATATACCGTGTCTCCATCGTAGGCCATGGCCCAGTGCACGCCGCCGTTGGCCGTGCCGGTGCCGTTCTGCCAGCGCCACAACACCTGCCCTTCGTCATGCGGATCGAGCGCCCACACGGTGCTGGACTTCTGTCCCGCCAGCAGCACGTCCTTACCGTTTCGACGTTTGCCGATAATGATGGAGGCGCCGAAATCCACGTCGCGATTCACACTCCACTCCGGCGGGCAGTTGAGCGAGGGTTGCCGCCAGCAGCCGGCGAGGAAGATGTCGTTGGCCGTCGCCTGAAACGACCAGGCAACCGCACCGGTTTCGAGCTCCAGCGCGAGCACCGCATCCGTGTGCGGGTGCGCTGGCTCTGAATTGGCCTCCCCCGTACCGATGTATAGCAGACCGCGCGTCGAGTCGATGGCCGGAGTGGTCCACACCGGCGCGCCGGATGGCCCCCAGATCATCTGCCCGTCGCCGCGGTCGCGAACCGGCTGCGCCTTCGGCAGCATGTCGGTACGCCAGATGACTCCGCCATCTCGCACGTCCAGCGCCGCTACCGCACCACTGGCCTTACAACAGACGTGCTCCTTCTGGGCGCCCACCATGATCTCGAACTGCGATATCGAGGCGTACACGCGATCGCCATGCAGCTGCGGCGTGCCGGTGATGATGGATTCCGGGTACTGCTTGAGGCTCGTGAGCCAGATGCCCTCACCCGTCTGCGCGTCCACCATGTGTACGGCGGCTTCCATATCGCCAAACACGAGCACCGTACGATCGTCCGGCAGCGCGCCGAAGGTGATGCTGGTGCGCAGCACGCGATCCGCTTCGTAGACCCATCGCAAACAAGGAGACGCACTGATATCGAAGGCGTAAACCTTGCGGCTCTCCACTGGTGAGACGAACATCGTCTGCCCCACCACCGCCGGTTGCGAACGCATCATGGTGACGTTCGGGAACGCGAGCACCCAGGCAAGTTCCAGGTTTGACATGTCCGCCGTGCGCAGACCGGCGGCTTCCGCGCTGAGACGGCGATGATTGCGGTGGTTGATGCCGAACGACGACACCACCGGCGTACCAGCGGTCGCCGCCCGGCGTACGCCATCAGCGCAAAGCATCTCCGTTTCCCAGGCGTCCGTGCCCTGCACGGCGCCTGCGAGATAGCGGATGACATCCTCTCGCTGCTCGGGCGCCAGCGCATCACCCTGCGCCTTCATGCGACCGGCGGTAAGGGCGTGCCGTACGAGATCAGGCATCATGTTGCGCAGGGTTTCCAGAGACCGGGCCTGGGTGTTCTCACCCGCATCGTGACAAGCGGCACAGTGCTCGGCGTACACCGCCGCACCGGGGTGCTGCTCCAGCGCCAGCGCCGGCGAGCAGGCAAACGCGGAAAACAAAAGAGCCCACCGGAGTGGGCTCTTCATCAGCATCGCCGCAAGATCATCTGCCACCGGCAAGCTGTTCGGCTTCCCATTGGGTGGCGTCGCGGTAGGTGACCACGCCGAAGATCATCTCATCGAACGACTGGTCGCCCCATGGCACCTCTCGGGTCGGGTCCGGGTTGGCCGGATTCTGCGCCGAGTTGTCCCACCAGTTGGTGTAGACGACCTTCGTACCGGCAGGCACTACTTTCGGCTCCGCGAATTCGTAGGTGGTCTGCCAGTTGAAGTCGTAGTTCGGCACGTTGAGCAGAACCTCTTCGGTCCCATCCGGATATTTCGCAACAAACC
>JAUILW010000897.1 GCA_030432795.1 Gammaproteobacteria bacterium | reverse complement strand
GGCGAACTCATCTCCTTTGCCTACGGTATGTCGCCGCCCTACCTCACCTACCACCGCACCAACGCTCAGGGCGAGATGGTGCAGGTGGAGAACATTACCGTGCCAGGCGCGACCATGGTGCACGACTTCAACATCACCCGGAACTACACCATCTTCATGGACCTTCCCGCGGTGTGGAACTTCGAAGGTCTCGCCGCCACCGGCTTGCCCGTGGTGTGGGATGAGTCCTACGGTGCGCGGCTTGGTGTGATGCCGCGCAATGGCACCGATGCCGACGTGAAATGGTACGAGATCAATCCCTGCTACGTGTTCCACCCGATGAACGCCTATGAAGACGGCGACCGCATCATCATCGACGTGTGCCGCATGGAAGACACCATGAAGCCGGGTTCGAACTCACCGCCGCTGCTGTACCGTTGGGAGATCGACAACGTCGCTGGCACGGTGAAAGAAACGCAGCTCGACGACCGCTCCGTGGAATTCCCAAGGGTGTGCGACACCCGCGTGGGCCTGCCGTACCGCTACGGTTACACCGCTGCTTTCGCGGGCGGCATGCCGTACGCCGAGGGCATCATGAAGTACGACATGGTGAACCACCGCAGCGACTACCACGACCTCAAAGGCGGCCAGGGCAGCGAGCCCGTGTTCGTGAAGAACCCCGCCGGCAGCGCTGAAGACGACGGCTGGGTGCTCGCCTACGTGTACCAGCCGGAGATCAACCGCAGCGAAGTGGTGATTGTCGATGCGCAGCACATGGATCAGGATCCGGTGGCGCGCATTCACCTGCCGGTGCGTGTGCCCGCGGGTTTCCACGGCAACTGGGTACCGGACGGCTACTAGGCTGCGGCCATGGCGTTGCGCATCTACCCGGCGCCGCAGACAAGCTACGGCGCCCACGAAGAGGCCATGCAACAGTACCGCGAGGAAGGTACCGCCCGAGCGTTAGCGCTACCCAACCGCGGCCCTGTGCGTTACGACGCCCAGGGCCGCGTACACGACGACATCCTCACAGCGTACCGCCGGTACGGGTTCTATGTGTTCACCGGCCTTCTTCAGGCGGATGAGCTGGCTGACCTCGAACGGGATGTGGCTGACGTATGGCGCCGGGCGCCGCGAGGGCCCAGGGAAACGGTGGATGCCGAAGGCCGGCCGGCCCTCGGTGCCGACAGTAAAGCCCGCAGCTTCTCCTGGGTGCGGCCACTTTCTGACCCGCTTGGCGGCACCGAGCACAGCAATGGTCGGCATCCGGCGAAGATGATCGAGCCGGATGCGCCGCAGGGCGCCCCCGAACGCGTGCTGCAACTCGTGCTCGGCTCTCTGCAGTTCTCCGATGCCTGCCTGCGACTGTATGGTCACCCCGATCTGCTGCGCATCACCGCTGCCATCAACGGCGAGGATTTCGTGCCGTTCAACGAAGCGATCTGGGTCAAGCA
>JAUILW010000896.1 GCA_030432795.1 Gammaproteobacteria bacterium | reverse complement strand
GGCCTGCTGGGCCGATCGCCAACGGCGTTGCAGGCGCTGAAGGCGCACTACGTCTCTGCCGAACGCATGAGCTTCTCTGACTTTCTCGCGCTCGAGACTGAGCATCACAAGAACATCGGCCGTATGGTGGACACCCAGGAAGCTTTCAAGGCGTTCCTGGAGAAGCGTGCGCCGGTGTTTACGGGGCGCTGAGCGGTGGCTGAATACACAGACATCAGCTACACGGTGAACGATCCGTGCGCGGTGATCACGTTGCGCCGGCCGGCGCAGCTCAACGCGTTCACATACCGCACGCTGTCGGAGATACGCGACGCCATCGGTCGTGCTACGGCCGACCCTGCCGTGGTGGGGATCATCATCACCGGCGGGGGGCGGGCCTTCAGCGCCGGCCTCGACATGCAGGTGCTCACGGAGACCACGGCTGCCAACGATGCGCCGGCGGCGACGCCAGAGGATCGGCTGCCCGGCATCTTCAGCTACTTTCTCGAAGTGCCCAAACCCATCATCGCCGCGGTAAACGGCGTGGCTGCCGGTGGTGGTTTGATCCTGGCGCTCATGAGCGATTTGCGCTTTGCCAGCGATGATGCGGCATTCACCACGGTGTTCCTCAAGCGTGGGCTTATCGCCGAGCACGGTTCGAGCTGGCTGCTGCCGCGTCTGGTGGGGGTCAGCCGTGCATTGGACCTGTTGTGGATGAGCGACAAGATCGGTGCCGAGGAGGCACGCAACCTGGGGCTCGTGGATCGGGTTGTGGCGCCGGATGCGTTGCTTGACGCCGCCCAGGACTACATCAGGCGTTTGAGCGCCACTTCTGCTCCGCGCGCCGTGGCAGCCACCAAGCGGTTGGTGTACGACCACCTGGGCTGCGGTTTTCGCCAGGCGCTGCGCGAGGCAGAGCAGGTGCAGAACGCGTTTGTCACCGCGGCGGATGCGACGGAGGGCGCTGCGGCATTCATGGAGCGACGTACGCCGGTCTTTACGCGGGTGGGAGGCGCCGACGGCTAAACGTTGTGTCCAGGGTGCTGGAGGACGGCTCAGCCGGGGCCGCGCACGTCCGTGATGCCGTCCAGCGCTGCCACGCGGGTGATGAGCTCTTCCATGCGCGTGCTGTAGCCCCACTCGTTGTCGTACCAGGCGATGACTTTAGCCATGCGCTGGTCAATCACCTGGGTGAGCGGCGCATCGAAAATGCTGGAATGTGGATTGCCGATGATGTCGCTGGAGACGATGGGGTTCGTCTCGTATTGCACGATCCCTTTGAGCGGACCTTCGGCGGCGGCGAGCACCGCGGCATTGATCGCCTCCACATCGGCATCGGAGTTGAGCTCCACCGTCAGGTCCACCAGGCTGCCGTCGGGCACCGGCACGCGCATGGCCATGCCGTCCAGGCGCCCCGCCAGCTCCGGCATGACCTTGCCGATGGCCCGCGCCGCAC
>JAUILW010000895.1 GCA_030432795.1 Gammaproteobacteria bacterium | reverse complement strand
CCGGTCATCTCCATCACACGAAATTTCGCGCTCGGCATAACGTTAGCAATACGCTCGGCCTCCGCCAGGTTCATATCCTGCCGGCCGCAGACCACCAGGGTGGGTGCGCGTACCGTTGCCATTTCCGGTGTGATGTCGGGTTCGCGGCTGTGCGCGGTGTGTGCAAGCGCTGCCGCGTCGCGATCTTCGTAGAATCGCCAGGACTTTCGCGGCACCGGTACCGGCTCGCCTGCTTCTGCGAGCATCCGGCGGGCTTCATCACCCAGGGCGCGTTGGCCAGTTTGTTCCACCGGCGGTGTGAGTGCAACATCGAACAGACCAAGTGCCGCGAGCCGCTCGGGATGGCGCAGAGCGAAGCGGGCGGCGGTACGAGCGCCATACGCCACGCCGAGCACGAAGGCGCGGTCGATGTGGAGCCCGTCCATGATGCCGGCCAGATCATCGGCGTATTGGGAGAAGGAGAACGCACCTTCATCTCCCCAGCCGCTCCTGCCGGTGCCGCGGATGTCGAAACGCAGCACCCGGTGCCGGCGCAGCAGACCATCGAGCACCGGCTCCCAGCAAGTGAGGTTGTGGCTTGCCATGTTCACCAGCGCAAGCGTCGGTTTGTCTGCATCGCCGTCGAGGGCGTAGTGAAACGATACCCCGTGCACGTCGATGTGCTGGTTGGCCAGGTCCCATGGCTCGGCTGCGGTGTTCATGCCGCCACCGGTCCTATAAGAACATCGGCAAGATGCCGGCGATGATGGTTGGCGTCTCCCAGCAGCACCTGGCTGTGCAGCTGCCGCTTGAAGAACATCTGCACCCAGCACTCCCAGGTAAAGCCGATGCCGCCATGGAACTGCACCGCGCGGCTGCCGGAGTACACGGCCATGCTGCTCGCCTGGGCTTTGGCCATGCGTGCCAGCGTCAGCCGGTCATCAGCGTCGATGTCTACGGCGCAGGCGGCGTTGTAGGTGAGGGACTTGGCGTTGTCGATCTCCACCATGAGGTTCACCAACGGGTGCTTGATCGCCTGGAAGAAGCCGATGGGCCGGTCGAACTGCACCCGCGTGCGCGCGTACTCGGCTGTGGTCTGTAGCAGCCACTCGCCGGCGCCGACCATGTCGGCAGACAGTACGCAAAGCATGGCAGGAAGGGCCGCTTCCAACGCTGTCTGGCCCGCACCGGGCGGAGCCACCTCCACTGCCAAAACGTTGTCGAAGCCGAGGATGGCCTGGTCTCGGGTGACGTCGACGATGACGTCCGGGGCCACGGTTAGACCGTCGGCGTCACGTTCCACGACATAAAGCCCCACGCCGCCCTCGCCGCGTGCGCTCACCAGATAGCGATCCGCCTTGCGGGCATCCTGCACGAAGTGGGCGCTGCCGGTGAGGCGGCCGCTGTCGTCCACCTGCACGTCGGTGTCCCCTGCGTTCAGACTGCCGCGTGCGTT
>JAUILW010000139.1 GCA_030432795.1 Gammaproteobacteria bacterium | reverse complement strand
TGATGCTTCTGCGGCGTATCGATGCCGACATCTATCAACGTGCGCTGGCCCACTACGAGCACAGCTATCGCGTTTCTGCACAGTGACATGAAGCCGGTCGAGGAGTTTCTCCGTTGCGAGACGCCGGACGCCTGGCTAGACGCCGTGCCCGAGCATCTCGATGTGCTGCTCATCGATCACGCCAACTGCGAGAAAAAGGCGGCGGGGACAGCGCTCAGCCTGCTGTACCGCTACACAGAGCATCCGGAGCTTCTGCTGCGCATGTCCAAACTTGCCCGAGAGGAGCTGCGCCACTTCGAGCAGGTGCTCGGCATCATGCGCAAGCGCGGTATCGCCTATCGGCACGTGGATGCCGCCCGCTATGCCGGCGATCTGCGAGCCTGGGTACGCAATCACGAACCTGCGCGGCTGGTGGATGTGCTGCTGGTCGGGGCGGTGGTCGAAGCACGTTCCTGCGAGCGATTCATGCGCCTGGCACCGGTGCTCGATGCCGAGCTTGCCGCGTTTTACCTGGGGTTATGCGAGTCGGAGGCGCGGCATTATGGCGTGTATCTGGAGCTTGCCGAGCGCTTCAGCGAAACGCCGCTTCAGGAGCGCCTGGATTCCTTGCTGGATCTCGAAGCATCGCTGGTTACCCGTTCGGATGCGGCGTTTCGTTTCCACAGTGGGGTGCCAGGCTGAAGCAGTGTAGAGCGAGCGCATCGCCATCCTGCTCGATGAACCAGCCGCAGCGCTCCCAGGCACCGAGTACGTAACGGCGTTCATCTGCGTGCACGCCAGGGCGGTGGGTGTGTCCGTGCACCAGCTGCCGGGCTTCGTGCTGCTGCATGAGATCGGCCACAGCCGTTGCGTTCACATCCATGATGTTGGCGGCCTTGTTGGCGTTGGTCTGCCGGCTCTGCTGGCGCAACGCCTGGCCGAACGCCCGGCGTTCCTCGATGGATTTTGCGAGGATGTCCTGCTGCCACGCCGGCGATCGCACCATGGCGCGAAACTGCTGGTAGGCGGTGTCGTCCGTGCACAAACCGTCACCGTGGGAGAGCAGGGTGCCATCGTCGAGCCTGTGCGGGTCTGCGAGGAGCGTAGCGCCCGTCTCACTGCAGAACTTATCGCCATAAAGGAAGTCGCGGTTGCCGTGTAAGAGGTAGACCGGCGAACGCCTCGCGCGCAATACCTGCCGTAACGCCTGCGCCAGCGGCGCGTCGTCGTCGTCGCCGATCCACAGCTCGACAATGTCGCCGAGCAGGTACAGATCGTGCTCGGGGTGGCTTTCCAGCAGCCACACCAGGCCCCGGAACTGCGGCGAATCCACGCTCTCCAGGTGCAGATCAGAAACGTAGAGGCGTTTGTTCATCCGGCTTCCGTGAGCCCGCCCTGGGCGTCTGCGAGGCCGACGTGCAGCATGGGGGAGGCGTCGATGTTCTCCGCGTTCATCAGGCTGGCCACCCGTTGAAAGGCGGCGACGATGAGGGACTTTTCCCAATCTTCCAGAGCCGCGAAGCGGCTGCTGAACACATCCTGGAGCAGCTTAGGCGCTTCTCGCACCTTGTTCTCGCCCTTGGTGGTGAGGGTCGCGTGGACCACCCGCTTATCCATCTCGCTGCGGTGACGGCTGACCAGCCCGCGTTGCTCCAGGCGGTCCATGATGCTGGTGACCGTTGCCTGGCTGAGGCTCACCTCGCTCGACAGGCGTGAGATGGACACCGCACCCAAGTCCTTGATGGCCTGCAGGATCAACAGTTGCGGGGCGGTGAGGCCTACATCCTTGCTCAGCTGTCGTGAGTGAAGGTCGGTGGCGCGAATGATCTGCCTCAGGCTGGTGAGCACCTGTGCTTCCTGATCCATGGTCGCGTTGCCTGCTGCTGGGGATAGGGCTGCGTATGGTACGCCGCGTGCCCGTTGCGGGCTATGCAACTCGCCTGGTTTCGTCGGCCGCTATCGGCGTCTCCTGCGAGAAAAAAACTTTGCTTGCTAAGTAATAATGACTGGATAAAGCGATGTATACGATGAAATAAAGTCCTACCTTTGGTACGGTACGCGCCGATTTTCGCAGAACAACCCACATATCGCGCATTAAAATCTATCGAAAACGAATGAATGCTGGCGAAGGATCAGTGCATGGTAAGCACGGTATGCAAAGGGAATGCATCGAGAGTAAATGAATACAGAACGAACCAATACGGGGTGAGACAGTGGAGTTCAAACGGACCAAACTCAACCAGGCCGTCTTAGCAGCCATCGCCGCCAGCACGGCAGCTCAGAGTGCGGCGCAGGATGCCCGACCTATCGAGGAGATCATCGTTACGGCAACCAAACGCGCCGTACCCCTGCAGGATGTGCCGGTTGCCGTGCAGGCCCTCACCGAGGACGCCATGGACGATTTCGGCATCAGCAACTTCGAAGACTATCTGATCCAGTTGCCTGGTGTGACCGCGGGCGGTGCCGGTCCCGGACGGAACACCATCTATATACGGGGCCTTGCGTCCACCACGCCCAACCTGACCACCGCGGGGGTTGCCGGGCTTGCGCCGAACGTCGCCTTCTATCTGGATGAGCAGCCCCTGGCACAGCCGGGGCGTAACCTCGACGTGTACGCCGCTGACCTCAATCGCATCGAGGTGCTTTCCGGGCCGCAGGGCACGCTGTTCGGTGCCAGTTCCCAGGCCGGCAATGTGCGCCTGATCACCAATCGCCCGGACCCGACCGGAACCTATGGCAGCGTCGATCTCGGCACCTCCTACACCAAAGACGGCGACCCCAGCGGCAATCTGGAGGCAGTGCTCAACGTCGCGTTCTCCGATCGATTTGCTATTCGTATGGTGGGCTACAAGGACCGGCAGGGCGGCTACATCGACCAGGTGGCGGGCACGCGCAACGCCTCAGAGAGTGCCCGTTTCCGTGCCGGTAGCGTCGTACGGTCCAACGGCGAGGTGGTTGGTGCACGGGCAGGGTTCCAGGCCGGTGCCGACCTCAGCGGCGTAACGTTTCTGGATACCAACGCCCGGGTGGCCGACAACGTCAATGAGACCGACTACCAGGGTGGCCGGCTGAGCGCGTTGTTCGATATCAACGAGGACTGGAGCGTGCAGGCCTCGGTCATGCAGCAGCAGCTCGATGCGGATGGTGTGTTCTACACGGATCCGAACCTCGGTGACATGGAGATCCAGCGCTACACCGATGACGAGATCGAAGACGAGTTCACCAACACCAACTGGACCATCGAGGGCCGCATCGGTGCGCTCGGCGTGCTGTACACCGGCGCGTTTACCGACCGTGAGACCGATCAGATCGTCGACTACACGGATTACCTGTTTGTGGGCCAGTACCTGCCGTACTACATTTGCGATGGCTCGGTGACCTATCCCGGCGCTGCAGCTCCCAGCGGAGTCTGTCAGGCGCCGAACCTGTGGGTGGATTCCACCACGGAAACGGAAGTCTGGTCGCATGAGTTCCGCGTGACCACGCCGGAGGAGCTGTCGGTGCGATTCACGGGCGGCCTGTACTACAGCGACCTCGAACTCCTCGAGCGCAACGATTTCACCTACCCCGGGTCTATCGCCGCGCAGCCATTCGGCCCGTTCAAACCCAACTTTCCGTTCGCCACGGGCTTCTCCTCGGATCCCGGGCCGTTCCCGGAAGGTGTGATTTTCCGTAATGACGTGCGGCGCACCGACGAGCAGAAGGGTGTGTTCGGCGAGGTGACCTGGGACATCAATGAAGCCTGGTCCGTGACCGCTGGCCTGCGTTGGTATGACATCGAGGTGGATTTCGATGGCAGCGCCAACAGCTCCTTTTGCAACTCCTTCTCCGCCGCCGACGTCAACGCTTTCGGCACCGACATCAGCGACATCTATAACGGCGACGGTCAGGTGACGTTCCGCGGTAGCTGCGACCCGGCGGATCACATCACCTATACAGTGGCGGACATCGATGACCCTGCCACTCCGGCAGCGGTACGCGGCGCGCTGCGCGCACCGGACTCCGCCGAGACCGACGGCGTCATCGGCAAGTTCAGCGTCAGCTGGCGACCCACGGACGATCTGATGTTTTACGGCACCTGGTCTGAAGGGTTCCGGCCGGGCCTGCTGAACCGCCCGGGCGGTGCGCAAGGACCCAACGGCTATAAGGTACCGTTTGCGCTCGACACGGACGACGTGGTGAACCTGGAGGCGGGTTGGAAGCTCGACCTGTTGGACCGCACGTTGCGCTTCAACGGCAGCGTGTTCTACGTCGAGGTGGAAAACCTGCAGACGACGATTTTCGACCCGAGCATCGTCAACCTGTTCTTCTCCGACAATGCGGCGGACGCGGAAATTCTGGGCGTGGAAGGCGACTTCATCTGGAACGCGTCGGAGAACCTCACCATCAGCGGAGCATTCTCGGTGCTCGACACGGAGATCACCCGCGTACTTACGCCGACCAACGATGTGCGCAAGGGTGACGAGTTGGCCTTTGCGCCTACTTTTCAGGGCAACCTGCGGGCGCGCTACGAGTGGTATCTCGACTCCGGCATGACCATGCACGTGATGCCGCACGTGTCGTTTTCCTCAGAATCCCAGAGCGATGTCGTCGTCATCAACAACGACGAGATTGATGGCTGGTTTCTTGCGGGGATCACCTTCGGTGTCACCGCAGACACCTGGTCGGGTGAGCTCTTCGTAGACAACCTGTTCGACGAAGAAGCGGAACTTTCGCGCAACTACGTGAACGATCGGCAGCGCATCGCCTACGCCCGGCCTCTCACTGTGGGTGTGCGCGTGTCGTTCGACTTCTGAGAGGTTGGGCGTGCAGGCGGCGGACGCCGCTGAAGTGATCCTCGGGCGCGTGCGCGGCAACATCGCCGCGGGCGCGCTCGGTGCCGCCCTGCGAGAGCTGGCGGAGTTCCTCGAAGCTGATCCTGAGCATGTCGATGCGCTCTACCTGCAGGCTGTGGCCCTGCGTTACAGCGGTGCGCTGTCGGAAGCTGCGTGCGTGGTGGATGCTCTGATTTCTCGGTCGCCACTGGATGGTCGCGTGTTCCAGGAGCAGGGGCACGTGCTCACCGCGCTTGGTAAGCCAGTGCCGGCGCTTGCCGCCTATCAGCGCGCCGGTCAGCTGAACCCGGCGCTGCGTGCCAGCTTTGAGGCGCAGATTCGATTGCTTGAGGGCAGTGGCCGGCAGCGTGAATTGATCTACGCCCAGGAGCAGCTTGAACGGTTGCGTGGGCTACCGAAGGCACTGGTAGCGGTGTTGGACCTTGCCGCGCAGAACAAGCTCATGCGTGCGGAGTCGCTGTGCAGGCGCTTTCTGCAGGAACTTCCGGATCACGTGGAGGGTATGCGTATCCTCGCCGATATTGGTGTGCGCCTTGGCGTGCTTGAAGATGCGGAGTTTCTGCTGGAGAGCGCGGTTGCATTTGAACCTGCCCACGTAGAAGCACGCATCGACTACGTCGGCGTACTGCGTAAGCGCCAGAAATTCGAGGCAGCGTTGCAGCAGGCCCAGTCGCTGCTGGCGAGCGCGCCGGACAATCCGCGATTTCAGTCGCTGTGCGCCGTGGAGTACATGCAGATGGGTGCCTACGACAAAGCGCTGGATCTGCTGCAAGCGGTGCTGGCCAAACTTCCGGATGATGCGGCGACGTTGACCACGCGTGGTCATGCCCTCAAGACATGCGGGCGCACGGAGGAGGCGGTTACCAGTTACCGTCGCGCGTTGGTGGCGCAGCCGCGGCATGGCGAGGCCTACTACGCGCTCAGCAATCTGAAGACGTACCGCTTTACCAACGACGAGCTTGCGCAGATGCGCGCCCTGGATGCGGATGTTGGGCTATCGCAGGCGGATCGCTCCTACCTCAGCTTCGCGCTGGGCAAAGCGTATGAAGACCGGCGCGACTACGAAAGCGCGTTCAGCTTCTATGCGCAAGGCAACCGCATCAAGCGTGCGACCAGCCGATACGATGCGCGCAGCCTCGCGGAGGAGTTTGCGCACACCCGCGCCGTGTGTGGCGCTGGCTTCTTTGCCACACGGCAGAGTTGGGGTGCGGATAGCCGTGATCCGATCTTCATCGTCGGTTTGCCACGGGCGGGATCGACATTGCTCGAACAGATCCTCTCCTCGCATAGCCAGGTGGATGGAACGCTGGAGTTGCCCAATGTGCTATCGCTGGCGCAGCGCTTGCGGCGGCGCCGGGTTGAAGGAAAGCGCGCGGGGTACCCGCAGGTGCTCGCAAGCCTGAGCGAAGCAGACTGCCGTGCCTTTGGCGAGGCTTATATTGAAGACACGCGGATTCACAGGCATGGCGCGCCATTGTTCATCGACAAGATGCCCAACAACTTTCGCCATATCGGGCTGATTCGACTGATGTTGCCGCACGCGCGCGTCATCGATGCGCGCCGCGAGCCCATGGCCTGCTGCTTCAGCGGTTTCAAGCAGCTCTTTGCGGAAGGGCAGGAGTTTTCTTACGACCTCGAGGATATCGGTCGCTACTACCGTGACTACGAGCGGCTCATGGCCCACTGGGACGAGGTGCTGCCGGGCTTCGTTCTGCGCGTGCGCCACGAGGATGTGGTGGCGGACCTGGAAGGGCAGGTTCGTCGGCTGCTCGATTTCTGTGGGCTGCCGTTCGAGTCGGCGTGTCTGCGCTACTACGAGACCCAGCGCAGCGTACGCACGCCGAGTTCCGAGCAGGTGCGCCAGCCCATATTTCAGGACAGCGTGGCGCAGTGGAAGCACTTCGAGCCCTGGCTCGGTCCGTTGCAGGCGGCGTTGGAGGAACGCGACACATGACACCTGAAGCCCACCCGGCGCCGCTGGACAAACCGGTGTTCTACCTGGCAGCTGCGTTGCTGGTGGTCACCGTTGGCGCGGCAGCGCTGATGCCGGAGCACGCGGAACGCATGTTCGACGGGCTGCAGTCCGGCATCATCGTCAACGGCAGTTGGTACTACGTGCTGGTTGTGGCGATCATTCTCGTCGTCACCGTCGGTGTTGCGCTCACACGCTACGGCGAAATCAAACTGGGACCCGATCACGCCGAAGCGGAGTACTCGCTCGTTTCCTGGTTTGCCATGCTGTTTGCCGCAGGCATGGGTATCGGACTCATGTTCTTCGGTGTCGCAGAGCCGGTGATGCATTTCATGTCGCCGCCGCATGGCGATGGCGGCACGATCGATGCCGCCCGCGAAGCGATGAAGCTCACCTTCTTCCACTGGGGATTTCATGCCTGGGCGACCTACGCCATCGTTGCGCTGATACTCGGCTACTTCGGTTATCGTCATGGGTTGCCGTTGACGCTCAAGTCCGCTCTGTATCCGTTGATTGGCGAGCGCGCAAACGGCCCCATCGGCGCGGCGGTGGATGTCTTCGCCATCCTGAGCACCACCTTCGGTGTAGCAACGTCCCTCGGCTTCGGGGTCGAGCAGATCAACTCGGGCCTGAACTCTTTGTTCGATGTGCCGCGCAGTAGCACTGTGCAGGTCATTCTTATTGGGGTGACGACGCTGCTGGCGACAGTGTCGGTTGTCATGGGCCTGGATGCCGGCATCAAACGCCTTTCCGAGATCAATATTGCGCTGGCGGTGCTGCTGCTGCTCGGCGTTCTGCTGCTGGGGCCCACGGTCTATCTGCTGCAGGCCTTCATGCAGAACACCGGGTCCTATCTCGCGGACATCGTCAGCAAGACCTTCAATCTGT
>JAUILW010000138.1 GCA_030432795.1 Gammaproteobacteria bacterium | reverse complement strand
TTGCCGATAGCTCCGTGCTCAGAACCGCAGACGTTGACGCCGCGGCTGCGCCATACCTGGGACGGACCGTGCACATCGAAGAGCTAAAGAGCATTCAGCACGCCCTTTCCGAACGATACGCTGCTCTAGGCTACATCAACTCGGGCGTGCTGCTTCCGGATCAGAACGTCATCGACGGCAAAGTGGTCTACCGCGCAGTGGAGGGCAGCCTGACAGAAATCCGCTACCTTTCTTACGAGCCGAAACGCCGCTCCCGCCTGCGCACAGCGCTCGAGTCCATTCCCACGCCGTTCCGGTTGACGACACTGCAGGAAGTACTGCGCGTGATGGAACAGCGACCCGAGGTCGTCAGGATCAATGGGCGCGTGCGTCCGGGGGAGCGACTGGGCGACGCCGTGCTCGACATCGATATCACACGCCGGGCTGCGTACCGCTGGTCGCTAACCATGGACAATCATCGATCGCCCTCCATCGGCGCCGAGGCAGCGACCCTGCAGTTCGAGCATTTCGACCTCACCGGCAGCAGCGACTACCTGCGCCTGGCGATGGTGCAGGGCGAAGGCAAAACTGCCGGTGCGTTCCGCTATCAGTTGCCGATCTTTACCGCCACCGAGGTCGGCGTGTATGCCTCCACCGACGGATCGGAAGTGGTGGCATCGCAGTTCAATGCCCTGGATATCGAGAACGATGCGCGCACTTGGGGAATTGAACTCCGCCAGCTACTGATCGAATCTCCCAGGCGACGTGTGCTCGGATTCCTGAGTGCAGATCACAGCCGCAGCGAAACCGAGCTGCTGGACCAGCCGTTCTCTTTCTCCCTGGGCGCGCAGGACGGTGAAAGCACCACGTTTGCACTTCAGGCAGGGGTGGAGTGGACGGAGCGCCTGGAAAACCAGGTGTTTGCCGGGCGCCTGTCCTATCGCCATGGCATCGACGCGTTCGACGCAACGATCACACGTGGAGAAAGCCGAGACCGGCGTACGGGCGCACGAATACCCGACGGCCGCTTCAGCGCAATCGTACTGCAAGCGCAATATGCTCGACGGTTACCGCTGCTGAGCAGCCAGCTCATCGTCAACACGACCTGGCAGAAAGCACTCGACCCCCTTCTGTCCGTGCAGAAGATCGCCCTCGGTGGCGCGCGTACGGTGCGTGGGTATCGGGAGAACCAGCTCGTACGGGACGAAGGCATGATGGTTTCGGCATCCTGGCGAATTCCCCTGGGCATCGACGAGCGCGGGGTGGACCGCTGGCACCTGACGATGGTGCCATTCGTTGACTACGGGCGCGCCAGAGATCGCGACGACCGCTTAGGGACCGGTCGCTGGGCGAAGATCCGCAGCCTCGGCATAGGTGCCGAATGGGCGCCTACGGGCTGGTTCGATGTATCCGTGTACTGGGGCCACGCGCTCGATGATGATGATTTTCCAGCGCCGCAAGATAGTGACATTCAGGATGACGGCTGGCACGCCGCCGTGCGCTTCGTCTATCCCCCATCCAGATAACTCCGAGCCATCGGGTCGTTGAGCTCCGCCGCGCGCCGAACCATACTCGCAGCCTCAGCACGGCGCTCCGCGCCTCCCATCGACAGCAGCACAGACAGGTTGTACATCGCTTCGCGATACCCCTGCGCTGCGGCGCTGCGCAGGAGTGCTTCGCCACGCTCCAGGTCCTGCCCAATCCACTGCCCTTCCACCAGCCCTGCGCCCAGGAGATTCTGCGCCGGAAAGAAGCCCTGTGCGGCGGCGGCTTCGAGAACCTCCGTACCTTCGCGAACGCGGTCACCCTGTTCCAGCAGCTGAATGGCGTAGTGATACTGCGCAAAGGCGTAGCCCGAGTCCGCCGCACGCCTGGCAAGACTCATGGAACGCTGACGGTCTGCCGCCAGATCTGCCCATCCCTGGTCGAGGATCTCGCTCAAGGTCACCAGTGCCGAGAGGTCACCCACCTGCGCCTTTTTCTCCAGGAGTTCGATGTCCAACCCTTCATCCCGCGCGAGTACACGCACAAGGTCCCGCAAAGGGGAGTCTGGATACGCGGACAGAAAAGCTTCAGCGCGCTCGGCGTCTGCATCCGCGGCCACATCCAGATACCGGTGGTACTCCTCGACCAGCGGCAGCCGTACCGGTTGCAGAAGAACCGCCTCGTCATCGTCTGCACCCGGAAGCTCGAAACGAACCCGCCGCGCCTGATGCGCCGGTGCCCAGGCAAGCGCCTCGTAGGCGCCCGCAGGCAAGCGGCTGCGCCGATCGAGCACCTGCAGCTCGGGCAGGAGATAAATCGAGCTGTCCTCCGGTAGAACACTCAGCTTCAGCTGGTAGGCGTCTGATCCCTCGGGGCCTGTAAACCAGAGCCGATATACCGTCAGGAGTAAGCCCACGGCCGCAATAGCGACAACCACCATGCTGACACCGAACCTGCCGCTCTCCGCCACCTCAGGCTTGCTCAGCTTGTCGAGCTCCGCAATGAATGCACGCGCATCTCCAAAGCGAGCTTCGGGCTGCGCCGCCAGAAGTTTGTCGAGCAACGGCTGGTACCGGGCCAGCTCAGCAGGCAACTTCACGGGCTCGTTGAGCTTTGCGAGATACACCGCTTCCACCTGCTTCTGAGGAAACGCCTGTTTACCCGTGAGCATCTCGAAAAAAAGCGCGCCAAGGCTATAGAGGTCGGCACGCGCATCCACCGATTCGCTGCCCAGCATCTGCTCAGGGCTCATGTACGGTAGCGTGCCGATGACGAACCCCTTGGTCAGGCTGGAATCATCTTCAGCCCGACGCGCGATGCCAAAATCGGCGAGCTTGATTCGACCCTGCTCGTCAAAGAGCAGGTTTTCCGGCTTGATGTCACGGTGCACAACGCCGGCCTCGTGCGCCTGAGCAAGCGCCTCGGCAATCTCACGCACCCAACGGATGCACTCATCAGGGGCGACGACGCCTGCGCGGATCCGGTCAGCGAGATCGCCCCCGGCGAGGTACTCCATGGCGAGAAAGAGCCTGCCCTCATGCTCGCCGAACTGATGCACCGTCGTAATGCCGGGATGATTGAGGTTGCCAATCGTGCGCGCCTCACGATAGAAGCGGGTCTTGAACTGCTCGTAGGCCGCAGGGTCCGTTCGGTCGACCGACAGAAACTTGAGCGCGACCCGACGATCGATACCCTCCTGAATCGCCAGATACACGTGCGCCATACCGCCGCTACCCAGGCGCGACAGTAGCTTGTAACCCGGCACGCCTGGCAGTTCGTCTTCCCCGGACATACTGCTGAACCGTTAATCCCTCGGCGCCTAGCCTACCATGTCAGGCACCAACTCAAGGGTGCATGAACTGTGATGCACACGATCAGGCTGGTCGGTGCGACCACTTCGTCAGCCAACCACCAGCTGCTGCGCCAACGCTTCACCCACACCGTCGTACACCCGTTTCATCTGCGCGTTGTCTCGTACTTCAGGGCGAGCGACGAGCCAGACTTCCAGATGCACCTGGGTCGTGGATTCCATCGCGCTGACCAGGCCATCGACACTGGCGGCCAGCAGGGTAGGCAACGCACCAATGCCCCACCCGGCCGCGATGGCAGCACGTTGACAGGACACCGCATCGCTTTTGAAGACAACGCTATCGGCAGGGATATGTAATCCGGCACGGCGGGCGCCATTCACCAGGTGTGCACGCTGCGCACCATCCACAAAGCGATGATCCGCAACGTTGTCAAAATCGAGCGGGCCGCGCTGTTGTAAATAGTCCTGGCTGGCATACAACCCCACCGGCAAATGGCCGAGTTTGCGCGCAATGAGCTCCTGCTGGGTCGGGCGTGCGTGACGCAGCGCGATGTCCGCCTCACGATTGAGCAGATTGAGGATCTCGTTGGACACGATGACTTCGAGGATCGGCGCGGTGGCCTCAAGACCAACGATCGAAGGCAGCGCCAGGTGCGGCATGAGCTCTGCGAGCATCTCCGGCACGGTGAGCCGGACGTTGGCAACCGGGCGTTCTCCCAGCGAGTCGGCGGCGTTCTGAAAAGCCAGCGCACTTTCCTGCATGGCCGCAGCCACCCTCAGCAGGCTCTCCCCCGCCTCATTTAGCGTCAGGCCCTGCTGGGCTCTGGCAAACAGCGTGAGGCCAAGCTGCTCCTCCAGATGCTGTACGTGACGAGCGATGGTGGGATGAGCGATCCCGAGCAGACGCGCGCCGCCAGCGAGGGAACCTGCACGTGCCACCGCTTCAAAGGACCGCACCAGATTCCAGTCGAGTCCGTAGGCCGGATGGGCCGGCTCTGCAATGGCCCTCTCAACCATTCTCTCTCCCGGGCATGCACATCGCTGAGATCGGGCATCTACGTTACGTATATTCCCGATCCAATCCCGAGACGTTACCTTAGGTAACACGAAATGCCAAACCGTTTTTAGCCCGCAGGAGAAACCCATGATCAAGAAAATCGCCGCAATCACCGTACCACTCGCCCTGATCGCCGGAACCGCCAGTGCGGGCACGCTCTACGAGCAGCGTGGATACGAGAAGTGCGCCAGCGCCTTCGAGGCCGCCACCCAGCGCTTGCACCACGACCGCGATTACCTCATCAACGCTTCAGACGAATCGACCACGTACTACCTGAACGGTGTCGCTCAGACCCGAGAAGGGGTGAGCCGCGTGCGCATGGCCTGCGAAACCACGGGACCTGCACACCGCGTGCTGAGCGCCCGCGTGGAGCCGGGTCAGTTTGCTCCGGCTACACGCGTACGCGTCGAGGTCGCCGGCCAGTAACATTGGCAGCGCAGCTCAGTCGCGACTGAGCTGCGCAATCGCCGCGTCGCGGATTTCGTAGATCTCGATGACGTTGCCGAACGGGTCACGCCCGTACACGGCGGACGCGGAACCAAAGTCCACCGGCGCATCAGCAACGAACTGCATACCGAGCGCTTTCAGGCGATCGTATTCCGCCTGGATGTCCTCCACCTGCAACGCCATGTGCGGATAGCCCAGATCGTTGGGATCCGACACCAGGTTACGCGGCCGCGGCTCCCGATACTCCCATAGCTCGACGAAGGCGTTTGGCGCCTTCAGCATCGCCATGCGCGCCGAGGCCTGCTTGAGCCCCACGGCGCGATCGGCGCGGGGATTGTCCCGGTGCCACTCGCTCTCCTGCACCACCTCGAACCCCAGGCCATCGCGATAAAAGTGCAGCGCCGCTTCGAGATCCGGCGTGCCTATGGCTACATGATGAATACCGACGATCACTATTTACCCCCAACTCCGACTCACGCACACTCAAGCGCTACTTTGCGAGGTGGGGATAGCTCGTGCAAGCGGAAGGCGAAGCAAAGGGGCAAGCGGAAGGTCAGGCAGGCGGGCAGGCAGATGGCCGCAAGCTGAGCCGGTCGACGCTGTTCTACTACAGTCTCGTGGACATGCCGGTGATGATGTCCATCTTCCCGGTGATCGTCTTCATACCGAGGTTCTACGCCAGCGACATGGCCGTGTCCCTCGAGCTGATCGGCACGATCCTGTTTGTGCAGCGGCTCATCGACGTACTGACCGATCCGCTCATGGGCTACATCAGCGACCGAACGAAAACTCGCTGGGGAAATCGTAGACCGTGGGTGGTGGCTTCCACGCCCATTCTCATGCTGTCGATCTATCAGCTGTTTTTCCCGCCTGAGGGCGCAGGCGGCATGCACCTGTTCGTGTGGATGCTGATGCTGTCGGTAGGCACCACCATGATGCTGATTCCCTACTACGCGTGGGGGGCGGAACTCTCTACCGACTACCACGAGCGTTCACGCGTCACAGGCTGGCGCGCTCAGGCCGGCGTGGTGGGGCAGCTGGCCGCACAGCTCATCCCAGCAGTGGCAGGCATCGTCTTTCTTATGGAAGGCACCGATGTCGTGCTCATGCTGGTCGGCAGCACCATGCTGCTCATCATGCCGATTTGCACCCTTCTCACCGTAACAAAGACACCGCCAACGGAAGTCCGCGTCGATACCCGCGTGCCCATCATGGAAGGGCTGCGCATCATGTGGAAAAACGCCGCCTTCGTGCGGCTGATCAGCGCCTTCACCGTTGCCAGCATCGGCCTGAACATCACAACACCGCTCTACGCGTTCTTCATCGCCTTTGTACTCGGAGCGGAAGGCAAAGAGATCTACATGCTGAGTTTCTTCTACCTGTCGAATCTGCTGTCGATTCCGTTGTGGGTGCGCTTCGCCAGCCGCGTCGGCAAGCATCGCGCCTACCTGACCTCCCTGATCATGATCGCCTGCGCGCATCCGTTCTATCTGCTGTTAGGCCCCGGCGAGTTCTGGTGGATGCTGCCGATCACCATCGCCACGGGCATTTCAGCAGGCGGATTCTCTTCAGCCTTGCCTAACTCCATGAAAGCAGATGTGATCGACGTGGATCAGCTCGAGTCCGGTGAAAACCGGGCAGCCCAGTTCTTCGCCACCTGGTCGTTTGCCATGAAAGGGGCGGCGGCGCTGGGCGGCGTGATCGCCATGTGGGTGCTTGCCGGGGTGGGCTTCGACGCGGTGAAACCGGAGAACAACGGCGAGGCGGAACTGTTCGGCCTGCGCTTTCTGTTCTCCACCTTCCCGTCGATCTTCTTCCTGGTCGCCGCGGCGATCGCCTGGAAGTACCCAATCACGGAAGCGCGGCACGCACAAGTGCGCGCCGCGCTGGCCGCGCGATTATAGGGAGCCTCTGATCAATTCCGTTTGCTCAGATGCTCCCTACGCTAGATCTTCTCCAGCACCTTCGCCACGCACTGCTCGAGAGTGAGCTCGTGGGTGGGCACGATCAGCTCCGGCTTCTCCGGAATCTCGTAGGGGCTGTCGATGCCGGTGAAGTGCGGCAGGTCGCCACGCCGGGCCTTCTTGTACAGGCCCTTCGGGTCGCGGCTCTCCGCCACATCCAGAGGCACGTCCAGATATACCTCTACGAACTGATCGTCTTCAAACAGCGCCCGCGCCATGTCACGCTCGGAGCGGAAAGGCGAGATGAAGGCGGTGAGCACCACCAGACCGGCATCAACCATGAGCTTGCCCACCTCAGCGATGCGGCGGATGTTCTCAACCCGGTCTGCATCGGTGAAGCCGAGGTCGCGATTGAGCCCATGACGCACGTTGTCGCCGTCGAGCACGTAGGTGCGCACACCCTGAGCATGCAGCACCTGCTCTACTGCGTTGGTGATCGTCGACTTACCAGAGCCTGACAGGCCGGTAAACCAGATAATCTTCGCCTTGTGGCCGTTGAGCTTCTCACGCGCCGGACGGTCTACCGTCAGCTTATGCTTGTGCACGTTCGTTGCGCGTCGAAGGGCGAAGTTGATCATCCCGGCCGCAACGGTGTGGTAGCTGTAGCGGTCGATCAGTACGAAAGAACCCAGCCCCGGACAATCGCTGTACGTCTCGAAGGGGACACCCTTATCGAAGGACAACGTCACGCGACCGATGTCATTCAGACTCAGATCGCGGCTGCCCAGCTCCTCGAGCGTGTTGATGTTGTACTTGAAACGAATGTCCGTAATGGTCGCATTGACCCGGTTCGAGCCGATCATCAGCCAGTACGAGCGCCCAACGAAGCCGTGCTCACCGTCCATCCACACAATCGACGCGTCGAACTGGTCCGACACCTCACACGGGGATTGCGCGCTGACAATGACGTCACCACGGGATACATCCACCTCACGATCGAGGG
>JAUILW010000894.1 GCA_030432795.1 Gammaproteobacteria bacterium | reverse complement strand
GTCAGCCGTTCGTGCGCCGCGTGCATATCCACCAGCACCAGTCCGTGTGTGTTCTGCGCCAGGATGTAGACGCCGTGCAACTGCGCGAGGGCATAGCCCAACGGCGCGTGCGCCGCCTCCGCCGGCACCTCCAGCGCGGCAGCCCGCCCGGGCTCAGCTTCCCGAACCGCTGCCTGAAATGACGGCGAGGGGGTGAAAGATATTGTTCTCGGGCGAGCCTGCAGCCCAGGCAGCATCGGCGTTTCTGGCAAAGGTTCCGCCACCGCCAGAGTATGCGTCTGCGCGGCCACCGGCCCCTCCGGACGCACTTCCCGCAACGTTCGATTCAGCGTGCCGAAAATGAAATCGTGCACGAGCCGCGAATCACGAAAGCGCACCTCATGCTTGGTGGGATGCACGTTGACATCCACCCCTTCGGCCGGCAGATCGAGGTACAGCACGAACACCGGATGACGGCCGTGGAACAGCACGTCGCGATACGCCTGCCGAATCGCGTGTGCGACCAGCTTGTCGCGCACCACGCGGCCGTTGACGAAGAAATACTGCTGGTCCGCCTGACGCCGGTTGTGCGTGGGCAGGCCAACCCAGCCTTTCAGCGCCAGACCGCCGCGGCGCTCATCCACCGCCACGCTGGCCTCGATGAAGCCTTCGCCCAGTACCCGCTGCAGGCGTTGCCAGGATTCGCCGCGCGGCACGTTCAACACGCTCTGCCCCTGACGCAGTTCGAAGGCAACGTCCATGCGAGCCAGCAGCAGACGCCGCACCACCTGGTCCACCGCCTGCACTTCGGTGCGTTCCGTCTTTAGAAACTTGCGACGGGCCGGCGTGTTGAAGAACAGATCTTCCACTTCAACTGTGGTGCCCACAGGATGGGCGACGGGACGCTCATCAACCCGCTCCCCCCCTTCAACCGTGATGCTGTAGCCCACCGGCGCGTCTGCGACACGCGAGGTGATCGTTACCCGCGCGACGCTGGCAATGCTTGCGAGCGCCTCACCGCGAAAGCCGAGGCTGCCGATGGTGAGCAGGTCAGCCGCATCGACAATCTTGCTGGTGGCATGGCGAGCGAATGCCAGGGGAATCTGCTCTGCAGGCAGGCCGTGACCATCATCGCGCACGAGGATGCGTTTGACCCCGCCCTGCTCGGTGGCCACTTCTATCCTGTCCGCACCCGCATCGAGGCTGTTCTCCACCAACTCTTTGACGATGGACGCCGGCCGCTCGACAACCTCACCAGCGGCGATCTGGTTGGCGACGACAGGCGGAAGTACTCGAATGGGCGCGGTCATGCGGCGCAGTGTACTCCGCGGTAGAGGGTTGATCTAACGCAGCGGTTAGTGACCCGTCAGGTTAATTCGTTGATCTATGATGAGCCCAAAATCGTCAAGAGCAAGGCGCATTCCGCAGGACAGGTCGGGACCTTTCCAAGGGATGCAACG
>JAUILW010000137.1 GCA_030432795.1 Gammaproteobacteria bacterium | reverse complement strand
TCGCGAACGGCAGACGCTCAGCGGGTGCGCGACAGAACTGCACACAGGCGACGCCATCGTCCAGCAGCCGATCACGGCCGACCTGCATCATGTCGCCGTTGAGATCGGTGAGTGCGACGAGGCCGTGCTCGCCCACGATCGGTGCCAGTAGGGCTGCCATGTCGCCTGTCCCGCCGGCGAGATCCAGCACGTACTGCCCCTCCCGCAACCCGGTGCGTTCCACCAGCATGCGTTTGAACAGGCGATGGGTGCCAAAGGACATGATGTCGTTCATCACGTCGTATCGCGCAGCGACGCGGTCGAACACGCCTTGCACCAGACGGGTCTTCTCGTCGGGCGCCACGTTGCGGCGGCCGAAGCTCACGGTGTTGTCAGTCATGGGGGCAGTTTACGACTTTGGCGTCCACTGGCCTACGGGAATGGTCGGCAGTCGCGAGGCGTTGGCTTCCTTGAGCTCGGCAAGATACGCCTGCCACAGACTGGGCTGCGTGCGTCCGAGCTCCGCCAGGTATTCCCAGGCGTAGATGCCGCTGTCGTGGCCGTCGTCGAAGGCGATGCGGATGGCGTAGTTGCCTACCGCTTCGATGCTGCTGATACCAACGTACTTTTTGCCGGTCTGCAGTTTGCGCTCGTCCTGCGAGTGGCCACGCACCTCGGCGGACGGTGAGTACACGCGCAGGAGTTCTGCCGGCAACTCGTAGGTGGTGCCCTCGAAGGCGACGCACAGCACTTTGCGGCCGCGCTCGTAACGAATTTCTCTGGGTGGCTGCATCAGAGGATGTAGCGGGAAAGATCCTGGTCGGTGGCCAGGCTCGACAACTGGCTGTCGACGAACCCTGCATCCACGACCACGTTACGGTTGCTATCCGCGTCGTACGAAACACCTTCCAAAAGACGCTCCATGAGCGTGTGCAGGCGCCGAGCACCGATGTTTTCCGTATTCTCGTTGACCTGCCAGGCAAGCTCGGCGATGCGCTCCAGGCCATCATCGGTGAATGAAACTGATACGCCTTCCGTACCGAGCAACGCCTGGTACTGCTCGGTGAGCGATGCATTGGGCTCTACGAGAATGCGTTTGAAGTCGGCGGGCGTCAGCGCTTTGAGTTCCACGCGGATGGGCAGCCGGCCCTGCAGTTCCGGTATCAGGTCGGAAGGCTTCGCCAGGTGAAAAGCGCCTGATGCGATGAACAGCACGTGGTCGGTGCGGATCATGCCGTACTTGGTGGAGACCGTGCAGCCTTCGATGAGCGGCAACAGATCACGCTGCACACCTTCACGTGAGACGTCGGCGCCCACACCTTCTGAGCGTTTGGCAACCTTGTCGAGTTCGTCGAGGAAGACGATGCCGGTCTGCTCCACGGCGAGCACGGCCTTCGTGCGGATCTCGTCTTCGTTGATCAGCTTTGCGGCTTCTTCCTCTTTGAGCTTGCGCAGCGCATCGGTGATCTTGAGTTTGGTTTTCTGTTTGCGGTCGCCGGAGATGTTGGAAAACATGCTGGACAGCTGCTGGGTCATCTCTTCCATGCCCGGCGGTGCCATGATCTCCACGCCGATCTTCGGTGCCGCGAGCTCCAGCTCGATCTCCTTGTCGTCCAGCTCGCCCTCGCGTAGCCGCTTACGAAACAGCTGCCGCGTTTCGGAATCTCGAGGCGGTGATTCCTCCGTGCCGAATCCCACAGGCCTAGGAGCCGGTAGCAGTGCATCCAGCACGCGTTCCTCCGCTGCATCGGCTGCGCGGTGGGCGACTTTGTCCATCTCCTGCTCGCGCAGCAGGTTCACCGCAACGTCTGCCAGGTCGCGCACGATGGATTCCACATCGCGACCGACGTAGCCTACTTCCGTGAACTTCGTTGCCTCGACCTTGATGAAGGGCGCACCGGCGAGCTTCGCCAGGCGGCGGGCGATCTCCGTCTTGCCGACGCCGGTTGGGCCGATCATCAGGATGTTCTTGGGCGTGATTTCTTCTGCAAGCGCCTCATCGAGCTGCATGCGCCGCCAGCGGTTGCGCAGGGCAATGGCGACTGCGCGTTTGGCATCGTCCTGGCCGACGATGTGGTGATCGAGCTCGCTGACGATTTCGCGCGGCGTCATGGTGGTGTTCACGGGGTATCCAAAGTCTCGATGGTGTGTTGCTGGTTGGTGTAGATGCAGATGTCGCCGGCGATGGTGAGGGCTTTGGAGACGATGTCACGGGGGGACAGGTCGGTGTTTTCTGCGAGCGCCCGGGCGGCTGCCTGCGCGAATGGGCCGCCGGAGCCGATGGCGAGTACGCGGGACTCCGGCTCGATGACGTCACCCGTGCCGCTGATCATCAGGGAAACCTGTTCGTCCGCGACTACCAGCAACGCTTCCAGCCGGCGCAGCGCCCGATCAGAGCGCCACTCTTTGGCGAGTTCCACCGCTGCGCGTGTGAGCTGGCCGGAGTATTTCTCCAGCGCCGCTTCGAACCGCTCGAACAGCGTGAACGCATCAGCCGTGCCGCCAGCGAAGCCGGCGAGCACCCGGTCGCCGTACAGACGGCGCACTTTGCGCGCGTTGCCTTTCATGACGGTGTTGCCCATGGTCACCTGGCCGTCGCTGCCCATGGCCACGCCTGATCCGTCGCGCACCACGACTACGGTGGTACCGTGCATCTCCGTCATGTAGGGGTCCGCTGACTGCTCGAACAGGGGATGGTGGGGGCGCCTGTGGGCTTTTTCAACGCCCTTCCTTTTTCAGCATGATGGCACGCAGGTTCTGCTCACGCAGTTTCGTCAGGGCTCGTGCTGCCTGGGTTTGCGAATCGTACGGGCCCACGGTCACGCGGTACCAGTTGCCATCTTTGAGTGCCACCCGGGTCATCGACACCGGCATGTCCTGCAGCAGGAGCTGTGCGCGCAGGGTTTCCGCCTCGTCCGCGTCACGGAACGAGGCAGCCTGGATGAGGAATTCGGATGCGACCTCACTGCGCTCGTCGGGCAGGTCCACCTCGTAGGGCTCCGGGTTTGTCGCTACTTCGCTCTCCGCGAGGATCTTCGGAAACTCAAACTCCAGTTTGCGCTCCTCGGCTTTTTCGGGGGTACCGGCCACCTGCGCCGGTTGGTCTTCCAGAAACTCGGGTGCATAAGCGCCGACAATGACCAGGATGGCACCCACGACGATACCGATCACAAAGCTCGGGCCGTGCAGGAATGCACTGGGCTGCTTGTTTTGGGTGCGGCGCTTGGGGCGGCTCGACTTGCGGTAGTCCTTGGGCATCTGCGTCGGCTGGGTCAAACGGGGCGCGAGAGTATACCTCTGCGATCCATTGTCTGGGGCGCGGTCGGAAGCAGTCGTTGGCTCAGAACGAGTCGTAGGGGTCGACGTCGATAGACCAGCGCACGTTGCGCGGTGCGCTCTGATCGCGCACGCCCAGCAAAGCCCGGCGCAGGCTCCGTCGGTCGTCGGCCAGCACCATGAGCTGGTGGCGGAAGCGGTTGCTGATGCGTTGAATGGGCGCAGGAGCAGGACCATAGGCCTCGACGCCGGCAAGCCGTGATTTCAGCGATCGCAGAAATGTCATGCCCTCTTCAGGGTGTATAGCATCGGCGCGGATCAGCGCCATGGGGCGGGTGGGTGGCATCTCCGCGGCGGCGCGTGCTCGGAGCTCCGACTGGGCAAACTCTGCGTAGCCGCTCTTTACCAACCTTTGCAGTAGGGGATGCTCTGGCTGATAGGTCTGTATCCAGACCTCACCGGCGCGTTCTGCGCGGCCCGCGCGCCCGGCAACCTGCATGATGGTCTGGGCCATGCGCTCTGGGGCGCGAAAGTCTGCGGAGAAAAATCCGCCGTCGGCGCCCAGCACCGCTACCAGGGTGACATTGGGGAAGTGGTGGCCCTTGGCGAGCATCTGCGTACCCACGAGGATCATTGGCCCGCCTTCCAGCACCGCATCGAGCTGGGCGGTGAGCTGCCGCTGACTTCGGGTCACGTCACGATCGATGCGCAGTACTGGCGTGTCAGGAAAGAGCTCTGCCAGGCCCTGTTCTGCGCGCTGGGTGCCCTGGCCCACGGGCACCAGCTCCTCGTGCCCGCAGCCTTCGCAGCTCCTAGCGGGTGGCCGTCGCGCGCCACAGTGGTGGCAGCGCAGGTGCTCAGGCCGCGCGTGCAGGGTCATGCGCGCATCGCAGTCCCTACAGTCGGCAATCCAACCGCACTGAGGGCACATGAGGGTTGGCGCGAAGCCGCGTCGGTTGATGAAGGTGAGTACCTGCCCACCGTCGGCGAGGTGGCGGCGGATCACGTGGGTCAGCTGCGGGCTGATGCCCTCCTCGAGGGTGTGGCCGCGGATGTCCAGCAGGCGCAGCTTTGGCAGCTCGGCAGCACCGGGACGTTCGCGCAGGGTGAGGGTGCTGTATCGGCCCTGGGCGGCGTTGTGCAGGCTTTCCAGCGATGGGGTCGCGCTGCCGAGAACCACCGGAATGCCTTCCTGGCGGGCACGTACCACGGCGAAATCCCGGGCGGAGTAACGCAGACCGTCCTGCTGTTTGAAGGATGGGTCGTGCTCTTCGTCGACGATGATCATGCGCAGGTCGGCAAATGCAGCAAAGCAGGCGGAACGGGTGCCGATCAGGATGCGGGCGTCGCCCTGGGCGCACTTCAGCCAGGCCTGCCAGCGCTCCGCATCGTTCATGGCCGAGTGCAGCGCGACAACATCTGAAAAGCGGGCCTGCACTCGGCGCACGGTCTGCGGTGTGAGGCCGATCTCCGGTACCAGCACCAATGCCTGGCCTCCGTCTGCCAGTGCGCTGTGCAGGGCCCGAAGGTAAACCTCCGTTTTGCCGCTGCCGGTGACGCCGTCAAGGAGGAAGGCGCCGAACTGGCCGAGGCCACCGCGAATCGCGGCGACAGCGGTTGCCTGCTCGTCGGTGAGCTGCAACGCAGGCTCAGCGGGAGGCGGCATGGACTTCGGCCGCCAGGACAACGTCTCCACCCAGTCGGTGGCGGCCAGCGCCCTCAGAACCGCTGCCGAATAGCCGAGCTCCGCGATGGCGGCGCGGGACAGCGGGCCGTTCTCATTCAGGGTCTGCAGCAGCGCGAACTGCTGTTTGGCGCGGCCGAGCCCAAGGGAGGCGGCGCTTTCTTCGCGTATGGCCCGCTGAACAATGGCCGCCTGATCCGGGCGGATACGCCAGGCGGTCTCCAGGGCGATCACCGTAGCGCCGCCCTTGCGGGCTTCGGCGGGAATCATTGCCGCCAGAACCTCGCCCAGCGGGTAGTGGTAGTAATCGGCAAGCCACGTGGCAAGCGCCAGGTGGTGGGTGTCGAGCAGCGGTTCTGCGTCGACGGCGTGCTCAATGGGGCTCGGCTCATCGTAGGCGTCTGCCGGGTCGAGCGCCGTACAGATGCCAACCATCGGCCGATGCGCAAAGCGCACCGCCACGCGCCCGCCGACCACGGGCGCCGGCCCCGCCTCCAGCGCGGTGTCTGGCACGGAATAGTCAAATGCCCGATACAACGGCACTGGCAGGCAGATGCGGGCAACCCGCGGGCGGCAGGGGGCCGGCGAAGCGGTCGCATCCTCCTCCAGGCTTGAGTGTTTTTCGTGCTTTACCAAGGTGATTGCGCCCAAGCGAGCATCTGATAAAATTCGCCGCCCATTTTCCAGCGCGTCAAGATTCAATGAAAGCCGACATCCACCCAGCCTACAACGACATCAAGGCCAGCTGCAGTTGCGGCAACGTCATCGAGACGCGCTCCACGCTCAGTGCCGACATCCAGATCGAAGTGTGCTCCGCCTGCCACCCGTTCTACACGGGCAAGCAGAAGATCATGGACACCGCAGGTCGCGTTGAACGCTTCCGTCGCCGTTTCGGCAATCGTGCTGGTGCAGCGAAAACGCAGGAAGACTGAGCCGAACCTCGGCGCCGATCTTCTGTCCAACGTTTCGTAATGGCTGCCGCTTGCGGTAGCCTAGCCTGCGGCCTGTTGTGGTGCGAGGTATGTCATGCGCAGCGGATGGAAAATCGTACTTGGTAGTGTGCTTCTGTGGAGCTCGGCTGCAGCGTTAGCAGCCTCGCAAGGCTCCAAGACCTACAACGAGCTGCTGGAAAGTGGCGGCATCTACGATGACGAGGAGTGGCAGGCCTACGTCACCGAAGTAGGCGAGCGGGTGCTGGCGGTTACGCCGCACAAAGGTCGCAACTACACCTTCGTGCTCCTGGACGACACCATGGTTAACGCCTTTACCACAGGCGACGGCTATGTGTTCCTCACCCGCGGTCTGATGGCCTATTTCACCACGGAAGATGAGCTTGCTTCGGTGATCGGTCACGAGATCGGCCATGTGGTAGGCCAACACATTGCCAGCAAGAAGCGCCGCCACGTGATGACGCAGGTGCTGGGTTGGCTGGGCGTGATCGGTACCAACAGCATGTCGATGCTCGACCTCGCCAATACGCTGTCTGCGGCCGCCAGTGCCGACTACGGCCGCAAGGAGGAGTTGGAGGCCGATGCATTTTCGGCGGAATGGCTGGCGAAGGCCGGTTACGACCCACAGTCGGCCTCCTCGGCCATCCAGCAGCTGCGTGACCACGAGCTCTACCAGCGCAACGTGGTCGGCCAGCCGAGCCAGTACCACGGCATCTTCCGCAGCCACCCTGAGCATCAGAAGCGCATCCACGAGTTCAGCAAGCTCACGAACCAACCGGGGCTCGTCGAGGTGCGTCCACCGGAGCGGGACTTCATGGCCATGTTGGACGGCATGGTGTTTGGTGAAGATGCAGCCTCTGGCGTAGTCAAGGACAGCACCTACTATCACAGCTCGCACCGCGTGGTGGTGACCTTTCCGAACAACTGGGAGGTGGGTAACAGCCGCACCGAAGTCATGGGCAAAGCGCCTGCTGCGCAGGACGCTTACGTGACCATGCAACGCCAGCAGGCGCCGGAAAAAGACCAGACTCCCGAGGACTACGTCAAGAACACGCTGAAGCGTGACGACGTGGAGAAAGGCGAGAGCATTATGGTTGGTCAGTATCCGGCCTTCGTGGGTGAGGTGACGGTGGCAGGCAAGAGCAGCACGCAGAAGCGGCTGCTGGCTGTAGTGTTCAAAGACGACAGCGCCTACCTGTTCAAAGGCGAGGTCGGCCAGAACGGTGACGTGAAGAAATTCGATGAGGCGTTTGTCGGTATCGTCACCTCGTTCCGGGCAATGACGGCGACGGACCTGCGCACCGCCAACACCCGCCGCCTGGAGGTGGTAGAAGCGCGACCGGGTGATACCTTCGCGAAGCTCGCGCAGGGTGCCCCGATCTCCAAGCACGGGGAGGAAATGCTGCGCGTGATCAACGGCAAGCACCCCTACGGTGAGCCTCGTGCGGGGGACATGGTGAAGGTGATTCGCTAGCGCAGCGAGTGCGCGCTACGGCAATGCAGCGGCGTAAGGCCCGAGATCCCAGTTCGGCCAGCGCTCCTGCGCGCGGCGCAGAGTGCGCTGCGTCCAGAAGGGATCGCCCGGGGCGGGGATACCAAGGCACGCGAGCTGCTCAGGCGTTGCATGCTCGATGATCAGATGCCACGGCTTGAAGAATGAATGGGGCCACGCAGACCAGCCGATCTGGTCGTTGCCGGCTGCCTTGTAGCTGGCGGTCAGGGTGAACCGGCGGCCGCCGGCGGCGGTGAGGTTGGTGCCGCGGTGGTACACATCGATGCCATAGGCGAACACCGAACCGGCGGGC
>JAUILW010000893.1 GCA_030432795.1 Gammaproteobacteria bacterium | reverse complement strand
GCCGTAGTACTCAATGGAGATGTCGTCGAGCAGGGATGGGTTCGCCCGACCCGTACGGATCTTGCCAAAGGCGGTATGCAACGCATCCACCGACTTACCCATCCGCTCATCGGCATCGGACTGGATTTCTCTCAGGAATTCGTCGGACATGGGGAGCGCCTCACGCGTGTTAGCTGGGGTCGTTAGGGTTGCCGTCTACGAGGGTGCCGACCTTGGCACCGTTGCTGATTTTCGTCAACGCACCGGGCGTTGCCATATCGAACACGACGATCGGCAGGTCGTGATCGCGGCACAGTGAGAAGGCTGACAGGTCCATCACCTCGAGCTGCCGGGCAATGACCTCGTCGTAGGACAGATGATCGAATCGGGTAGCGTCGGCATGCTTGTTCGGGTCGGCAGTATAGATGCCGTCCACCTTCGTGGCTTTGAGTACCCGATCCGCACCGATCTCGATCGCCCGCAGCGTCGCGGCGGTGTCGGTCGTAAACAATGGATTGCCGGTGCCACCTGCAAGCACGGCCACCTCGCCCCGCTCGAGAGCGGCAACCGCCGCATCGCGGCTGAAGCCCGGCGCCACGGTGGGGATCGCCACCGCTGCAAAGAGCGCAGCCCTTACGCCACCGCGCTGTAACGCATCGCGAAAAGCGATGCCGTTCATGATGGTGGCAAGCATGCCCATGTGGTCGGCGGAGATACGATCCACCCCCTGCTGGGCGAGACTTGCTCCACGCAACAGGTTTCCGCCGCCGAGCACCACGGCGAGCTGGCCGCCGGACGCCACCAGCTCTCGAATCTCCTGCACGAGGCCTGCGACCCCAGCCGTGTGGATGGGGTCGCCATCGGGCCCGGCGAGGGCTTCGCCGGAAAGCTTCAGCAGCAGCCGCAAACGTCAGTCTCCGCCCTGAATCTGCTTGCGCACCTCTTCTGCGAAGTCCTCCTCTGCGACTTCGATGCCCTCGCCCACTTCGTAGCGCACGAGACGTCGGCACTCGGCACCGGCTTCCTTGAGAAGCTGGCCGACTTTCATGTTGCCGTCTTTGACGAAGGCCTGATCCACGAGGCTGACTTCCGCGAGGTACTTGCGTACTCGGCCTTCAACCATTTTCTCGACGATATCTGCGGGCTTGCCGCTTTCCGCCGCCTGCGCAGCGAAGATCTCGCGCTCCTTGGCGATGGTCTCGGCCGGCACGTCATCGCTCTTCACCACAAGCGGGTTCATTGCGGTTACGTGCATGGCGAGGTCTTTGCCGAGTTCGGCATTGGCCTGGGACAGCTCCACGAGCGCACCCTGCCGGCTGTTGCCGTGCAGGTAGGCGGCGATGAATCCACCATCGGTGGTCAAAAGCTCACCGCGGCGTACGCTGATGTTCTCACCGATTTCCTGAACCAGCGTCTCCCGCTCGGCTTCCAGGCCGGCGGCCATGATGCCCGCGAGGTCGCCC
>JAUILW010000136.1 GCA_030432795.1 Gammaproteobacteria bacterium | reverse complement strand
TCATTGAGCCGCAGGATCTCCGGCGCCGGTACTTCTGCGCCTTGCCACGGCACATAGCAGCCTTCAAGCGCACTTGCGTAGGAATTCTGGAACTGCATCACGAAACCTCTCCGTTCACCGCTTTGTTTTCATTCGGGTATCCCGTATGGGGCTCCTATTGTGCATGTGCACAATGAACGTGCTGGCAGTGTTTCCCGTCAGCGATTGGAAGTAAACAGCGGTTAAGGAATAAAACGATGAAAGTGAGAGGGTTGGTTTGGCTTGCAGCGACGGTGATGACGTTTGCCTCCGTGCCTGCGGTAGCGGTCGAAGCCGGCAGCTGGCTTGTGCGGGGCGGTTTTCACAGCGTCCGCCCAAAATCTGACAACGGCAATGTCGCCGCGTTGGCGGCGGATATTGAAGTCGATTCCGCGGAGCAGTTGACGTTCAACATCACCTACATGTTCACCGAGCAGTTGGGGCTCGAAGTGCTGGCGGCATTGCCGTTCAAGCACGACATCGACATTGGTGGTGCGAACCTTGCGGAAACCAAGCACCTGCCCCCGACCATCAGCATGGTGTACCGGTTCAGCAAAGATGCGCCGGTGAACTTCTATGCGGGCCTGGGTGTGAACGTGACGCTGTTCTTCGAGGAAGACACCAAAGGTGCGCTTGCAGGTACCGAGCTTGAGCTCGATACGTCGGTTGGTCCAGCAGCGGTGGTTGGTGTGGACTTCAAGCTGAACGATCGGTGGTTTGTGAACGCGGATGTGCGCTACATGGACATCGATACGGACGCCAAGGTCACGGCGCCGGGGTTATCACTGAAGGAGAGCGTCGAGATTGATCCGTGGGCGTTCGGCCTCAACGTCGGCTACCGCTTCTAACACAGTCAGGAAGACGTGGCCCAATCACCGGCGACGGCAAGGAGGTCGTCCGGCCGGTGAACCACGAAGGCGGTGCCCTGTCTGGTCAGCAGGCCCGCCTTCGTCATTCGCGACAGCGTTCTCGACAGGCTTTCCAATGTCATGCCGAGATAGTTGGCGAGATCGGTCAGACGCATGGGCAGATAAAGTTCGCTGCTGTTGCCTCCACGTCGCTCCTGTAACTCACCGGTTTGCAGGAAGAAGGCGGCGAGCCTTGCCTCGGCGCGTGTTTGACACAGTAGCAGCCGCTGGCGTGTCAGCACTTTTTCCCGTTCGCCGATGAGCATCAGAAAGGCGTTGTCACAACCGATGGACCACAGCTGCGGCAGATCGCTTACCCGCACACGGCACACGCTCGTTTTGTCCAGGGCCAGTGCGGAATCGTCGTGGGCTCCTGTAGTGAAGCCCATCAGGCCGAATATCTCGCCGGCGAAGTGAAACCCGGTCACGTGCTCCTCGCCGGAGGGTGTCAGGGCGATGGTTTTGATGGCCCCTGAACGCACCACATGCAGCCGGTCGGTCGCATCACCCAAACGGTAAATGTATGCACCTGCGTCGTATACATCTGCGGTGCCGACGGTTTCGGCGAGCAGGTCGAGCTGCGCGTCGTCCAGCGTGCGAGCCAGACACAGACGTGCGGTAGGGCAGGAGGCGCAATGGGCTGGGACGGTTCTGGCCATCCTCGCAGGCTAAGCCAGCGGCTCGCGGTGACAATAAGTAGCTTCCTGTAGGTGGGCGGTCCTGGGCCGCCGCTACCCTGGCGGTGCTGCCTTGATCGCCGGCTCCCAATCTCTTGCCCAGGTGCGATTGGCGCTTTCTCCCATGGTGAGGAGCGATGCGGTGAGAAACTCGATGAACACCCTGACCTTTGCGGGTAAATACTCACGCTTGGGATAGATGGCGAACACGCCGCTGTCCGGTTGTGGCAGCACGAAGCAGGGATAGAGAGACACCAGCGCGCCGCTGCTGAGACCCTGCTTCGCCAGAAAGTGCGGCAGCTGCGCAAACCCGAGGCCGTCTGCGCACATGTACGCCATGGCTTCGCCATCGTCAGTGATAAGGCTGCGTTCTAACTCGTATGGCTGGTACTCGCCGTGTGCATCGGGCAGGAAGATCGGTTGCAACTCCAGCGTTTCCTTGATGCGGAAGCCGATCCACTGGTGTTGTTGAAAGTCCTCAGCGCAGCGGGGGGTGCCATGCTGCTCGAGATATTGCGGCGAAACACAGGTCAGGAAGTCCATGGGGCTGAGCCGTCGCGCGACCAGACGGCTGTCCTTTACGTAGCCGGTGCGCAGGGCCAGATCGATATCGTGCTCCAGGATATCGACGTGCAGATCGTTGAGTTCCAGCTCCAGGCGAATCGATGGATAACGTTTGCAGAAGGCAGACAGCAGGGGGCGCAGATACAGATGTCCGTAACACACCCCGGCGCTGATGCGCAGTGTGCCGCTCGGCGAATCGTTGGACTGCTTGAGCTCGGCTTCGCAGCTCGCCAGATCCTGGAGCGCGCTGCGTGCCGTGCGCGCATAGCGCTGCCCGGCGGCGGTGATACGAAGCTGTCGGGTGGAGCGCTGGAACAGCGTGAACCCAAGGTCGCTTTCCAACCGGCTGATTGCCTTGCTCACCGTCGACGGATCCGTGCTGCACGTTCTTGCCGCCGCCGCAAACGAGCCCCCATTGCACGTCGCGAGGAACAGCTCCAGGTGTCGCATCTTGTCCATGGGGCGATTATAGCTAGAGGTTCGTGAATATTATTCATGAATCAATGGGTGGAGCGCCGCTTCACGGCGGTGGGTCGATTCCTACAATGCTGTTGTGAGTCTCTAGCGGAGGAACATCCCTTGACTGCAAAGATCTCCACGGGCCTTGCCGCCGTGCTCGGCGTGGCCCTTGTGGCAAACGGCGTCTACATGATCACCGCACCCGAGCCCTGGTACTGGATGGTACCCGGGGTTCCTGATCGTGGGCCCTTCAATCAGCACTTCGTGCGTGATATCGGCTTCATCTACCTGCTCATGGGCGCTGCCTTCATTGCCGGTGCAGTGTACCGCACGCATCGACTGCAGTTGTGGTTGCTGCCGGCGCTTTGGTTGGTTTGTCATGCGCTGTTCCATATCTGGGAGGTGGTGGTCGGTATCTGCGGGCCGGCGTCACTCCTCGAGGACTTTGCCGGCGTGACATTGCCGGCGCTGCTAGCGGTTGGCCTGGTTGTGGTCAGTCGCGGGGCGCAGCGAGATGCCTAAGTCGTTTGCCTTCGCCGCACTGATGGGGCTCGCCGTTGTGCTTGGCCTTGTCATCGCGCATCTGTCTCCTGCGCCGAACGACGCAGAGCCGCTTGAGTGGCTGGATGCGCCACGACCGGTGGGTTCATTCGCTCTCGCGTCCGCCGAAGGTACGTTCGATCAACAAACACTCGCTGGCCGCTGGTCGATCGTTCTGTTCGGCTTCGTGCAGTGTCCCGATATCTGTCCCACCAGCATGAGCCAGCTGGCGGCGCTCGGTCGAGGGCTTGCGGATTTGCCGGTGCGCGATGTGCTGCTCGTATTCGTCTCTGTTGATCCCGGTAGGGACTCGGTGGTGGATGTTGAACGCTACGCCAGGTTTTTCGGCCCGTCGATCATGGGGGTGACGGGTGAGCCAGCCCAACTGGAACGGTTCGCAACAGATCTGGGCGTGCGGTTTGGTGTGTCGGCCGATGAGGACGACTACTCTGTGGCGCACTCCCTGACGTTTTCGGTCATCGACCCGCAGGGTCGGCTGCGTGGTCGTTTCCGGCCCGGCTTCGATGTCCCTCGATTGGCGGCTCGACTGGCGGCGGAGGTGTCGCAAACATGAAGATCAAGACAACGACGATCGCGCTCGCAATGATTGCTTGCGTTCTTCTCGCGGCGGGATTTCTGATCGCTGTGCGTGGCGGTTTGATTGCATGGGTAAGCGGCTTTGCCGGGATGCTGCTGCTGGCAAAACTACGCTGGAGACCTTCACGGCGTGACGCCGCCTACGCTGTTGCGCTGTTCGGTCTGTCGACGCTGGCATGGGTTGGCACGTTCTACTACGTCATCTCCACTTATGAATCCGGTGAAGTGGTGGAGTTGACTATCGACGAACGAGGCGTGAAACAAACCGTGCGGCTCTGGGTAATGGACCTGCCTGGTGCGCCTGTGGTCTACATTGATGCGGAGCCTGAGCTCGCTGAATCGTTGCTAGCAGGCAAGCCCGTGCGGTTTACGCGTGCAGGTATCACCAGCATGCGAGTTCCTGAGGCGACGCTGATTGATGAGATGTCGGGCATCGAGGCCGATGCGGTGTTACAGGCCATGGCCGACAAGTACGGATCGCGCATGGCGGCTGTCGATCTGTATTACGGTCTTCTGGGCCGACCGCGCAATCGCCTTGCCCTGGTCGTTCGGTTGATTGAAGGGTAGCGGCCCGGCGACAATCTGTTTCTGTATTGGCGGGTGTCTCCTGACAGCGTTTTCTCAGATGCTCCGCCGTCGAGTTCGCTCGTCAAACCATGCCTGTCAAATCGTGAATGAACCGGGGTCCGTCATGCATCATGTTCTGCGCACAGTTGCTGTGTCGTTATTTGTGTTACAGCCACTCGTGTCCTCGGCAGAGGCCGGTGAGGTGGCACGCGATCGCCTCGTTGCCCTGATGGGCGAGGCGGAGTATCGGGCGGCCGGCTTGCACGAACTCACTGCCGCCCAGCGCCAATCGCTCGATGCCTGGCTGCAGCGGCATCTCGGTGCTTCAGCGGAACCCACGCCAGTGGAGCACAGCGCAGCCGCGAAAGAGAAATCGTTGGATACCAACTGGGGGTTTTCCAACCCGCCGCAGGCGAAAGAGGAAGCGCCGCAGCGTCTCGTTGCAAATATCGTTGGCAACTTCCGGGGTTGGAGCGGCAAGACCCGCTTTCAACTGGATAACGGGCAGGTGTGGGAGCAACGCAGGTCTGGTCACTTCAACTACACGGGTGACGCCCGGCGTGTGGAGATTACCAGTAACAGTTGGGGCTTCTTTGAGATGCGGCTGATCGACGTGGATCGTCGGGTTGGGGTCAAGCGTATTCGCTAAACGCCTGTCTCACAAAGACGGCGGGCCCGCAAAGGGGCCCGCCGAATCGGATCGCTCCAGGAGCGTTTACAGCGTGAACTTGAAACGCGCGGAGTAAAAGCGACCGAGCCAGTCGAACGTCGGGTTGGTATTCGCCGAGATCGACGGGATGAACGGCGGCTCTTTGTCGCCGATGTTTTCAACGCCAAAGGACAGCTGGATGCGGTCCCAGCTGTACGAACCGTAAATGTCGTAGTAGCTGACGGAGTCGGTGCTGGTCGTGATGGTGTCGAAGCCGATCTGGTCGTCGATATCCATCTCATCCAGGTACCGCCAGGACGCCGCTACGGTCCAGTTGTTGCGGCTCAGGGCGACGGTCAGCGTCGACTTGAGTTCCGGATAGCCGTTGAAGTCACACTGGTCGCATGCGATGACGCCGGTACGATCGTCGACCGTTCCGGTATCGCTCACCTCGACGTACTCATCGAGGTAGTTCACCAGCCAATCGGCGCTGATTGAGCCGAAGTCGGTGTCCCACGAAAAGCTCATGTTCACATCGTAGCCGGAGGTTTCGATGCTGTTGAGATTCTCGTTGAGCAGGTCGAAACGCACTACGTCGCCGGCTGGGCCGCGACCGATGCGTGCGCATTCCGGTGCTACCAGGCCAGGCGTGTTGTAGCAGTTGTTGATCACCTGAGCCGGGTTCGGTGTGCTGATCGCATCTTCGATCTCTACGTCGTAGTAGTCGATGGAGATGCGCGGGCTGCCCCAGATTTCCGGGGTGAGCACGATCCCAACGGAGAAGTTGTCCGAGGTTTCAGGCTCGAGATCCGGGTTGCCGCCGGCTGAAGTCTTCAGCTGAGCGGCAGGCTGGATGAACGTGGAAGGCACGCCTTGTGCCGCACAGTTCGCCGCCACAACCGGGTTGGCTGCCTGATTGACCGCGTTGCAGGGGTCGGTGACGCCCGTGAACGTATCGGCGATGCCGCCGAACAGCTCGAGCACGTTCGGTGCACGGAAGCCGGTGGATGCCTGGGCACGGATGCTGACGCCAGCAACGGGGCTCCAACGACCGCCGATCTTCCAGGTGGTTTGATCGTAGCTGTCGTAATCGGAGTAGCGGGCTGCGGCTTCGACGCCGAGCTCTTCGGCGAAGGGTGCGCCGCTGACGAGCGGGATATCCAGCTCGACGTAGGCTTCCCACAGGTTGTAGCCGCCGTCGGTGGGTTCGGCAAAGTTGCCGCCGCTGTCGCCGTTGCCGACGATACCGGACGGGGTAACCGAGCCAGTCTCATCGCGCCACTCGACGCCTGCGGCAAAGCCGACGCCGCCTGCGGGCAGTTCGAAGAGATTGCTGGTGCTGATGCTGGCGCCGATGTGCACCATCTCGTACTCAGTTTTCTCGTGATCATCGAAGGTGATGAAATCGATCTCTGCCTGGGTTTTCGGGCTGCGACCAAACGGGTTGAACAGCGGGTCGCCGTTGGCCTGCTTCGGGCAGTTCGAAAGCTGCGCGCAGAGCTCCGGAATGACCGCGGCCTGCAGGTTGCCGACGTTCAGCTGGCCTCCGGTCACCTCCGAGAGGCGGGATTGTCCCCAGGTGCCCCAACTGTCTACCGTCCACTCGCGCTCGCCCAGAGTGAAGTCTCCGGTAAAACCTGCGGTGAACTGAATGGTGTCGTTGTCGTAGTTGAAAACGCGGTTGCCGAGATCCAGGCCCCTGTAGGAAATCTGGAACGCGGTTGCCGACGGGTTTGCGGCCAGTACGGCCGGCTGGATGACCGCCAGCGCATCGGCCGGGATGTTCGGGTTGTTGAACGGAATCTGCAGAAGGTCGGTAAACCGGCCAGCAGCACCGGCCACCGGCAGCGGCGTGAAGTTCAAACGTCCTTCGCGGTGTTGCGCGAGGATGTTGGTGTACGCCCTCCAGTTGTCGTTGATCTCCACTTCGCCGATCACGCCGATGTTGTAGATCTCGGCGCCGTTGATGAGGCTCACGCCGTCACCGCCCGGGTCGTTGTAGTTGAAACGGTGGCCGGTATCCAGGATCGACTGAATGCTGCCGTCGCCAGCAGAGCCGTTCAGGCCGCTGAAGCCGAACGTGTCGTAGTTTTGGAAGCTGGCTCCCGTCGTCGGGTCAGGAATGAAAATGATCCCAGGTCCGGGCGCCTGCACGCGGCCTTCTGGAGGGATACCGCTACCGATCAGCGTTAGCACGCCGCCGGCACCGTCCGGCGTCTGACCGAGAATCGGAACGCGCGACCACTTGCGGTCGAGGTAATCCACATTGTCCGTTTTGGAGTAGGTGGCCCCGACGATGAAGCGGCCTCGGTCACCCTGCACGCCGAAAAGCATGCCGAAGTTGTCGGCGTCGCCGCCGTCATCCTGCGGTGAGCCAACACCGGCGGTGAGTTCGAAGCCTTCGAAGTCGTCGCGGGTGATGACGTTGACCACGCCTGCTACCGCGTCGGACCCGTAGATCGCTGATGCGCCGTCAGACAGCACTTCGATCCGATCGATCATGACCTGAGGGAATGCCTGCAGGTCCACCGCAAGGCCGGTGGAGTCGCGGATGGTATTGACCACGCGCCTGCCGTTCATGAGTACCAGCGTGCGCTCAGACTGCAGGTTGTGGATTTCCACGAAGTTGGCGCCACGGCCGCCGTTGGAGTCGTTTCGGCTGGTGCCTTGGGTACCGATGGATGGCAGCTTGCGCAGCAGATCCAGGGTGTTGTAGTTGCCGATCTTCTCGATGTCCTCGC
>JAUILW010000892.1 GCA_030432795.1 Gammaproteobacteria bacterium | reverse complement strand
CCGTCTTTGGCAATGCCCTGGTTTTCGTAGCGCTTGCCCACCATGAAACCGGTGATGTTCTGAAGGAACAGGAGCGGTATGCCACGCCGGTCGGCGAGCTGCACGAAATGCGCGCCTTTCACCGCAGACTCGGAGAACAGGATGCCGTTGTTGGCCAGTATCGCCACCGGAAAGCCGTTGATCCGCGCGAAGCCGCACACCAGCGTTTCGCCGTAATACCGTTTGAATTCGTGAAATTGCGACCCGTCGACGATCCTCGCGATGATCTCGCGTACATCGCTGGGCGTGCGAGTGTCCTTGGGAATCACCCCGTAGAGCTCATCGGCGGCAAATCTCGGCGGCTCGACCTCTGCCACATCCACCGTCGATCGGTAACGGGGCCGAGAAGACGCGATGATCTCGCGCGCCAACGCAAGCGCGTGCTCATCGTTCTCGGCCAGATAATCGGTGACGCCCGAGGTACGGCTGTGCACGTCACCGCCACCCAGGCTTTCTGCGTCCACCTCTTCGCCGGTAGCGGCTTTCACCAGGGGCGGACCACCGAGAAAGATGGTGCCCTGGTTGCGTACGATGATGGCCTGATCGCACATTGCCGGCACATAGGCGCCTCCAGCCGTGCACGAGCCCATGACCACCGCGATCTGCGGTATACCCGCAGCAGACATGTTCGCCTGGTTGTAGAAGATGCGTCCGAAATGATCGCGATCGGGAAACACGCCCGCCTGCTCTGGCAGGAAGGCACCGCCCGAGTCCACCAGGTAGATACAAGGCAGGCGATTCTCCAGCGCAATCTCCTGAGCGCGCAGGTGCTTTTTGACGGTGATCGGATAGTAGGTGCCACCTTTCACCGTGGCGTCGTTGGCAACAATCATGCACTCGACGCCGCTCACCCGGCCAATGCCAGTGATGATACCCGCCGACGGTATCCAGTCGTCGTACAGTTCATGGCCAGCGAGCTGGCCGACTTCGAGGAATGGCGATCCAGCATCGAGCAGCGTACGCACGCGATCTCGTGGCAACAGTTTGCCGCGCGCTTCGTGGCGCTGGCGGGATCGTTCGTCACCACCTTGCGCTACCTGCGCTGCGAGCGTCCGGAGCGCATCGGCAAGCGCTCGGTGATGGGCGTCGTTCGCGGCGTAGACATCGCTCGATCGATCGACCTGCGTTCCAATGGTCGTCATGATGGGCTCCCCGAATCGGCTGCGAGTGTGGCACCCGGTTTCTGGAGCGTCTAGTACAGAAAGGGTCACTGACATGGCGAAAACCACAACTTCCAGGCCACCAACAGATGTACGCAAGCTGCTGGCGCCCGGGCGGGCGCGCTTCCTTTCGAGGAGGACGACACCAATCCATTCTTCTTCGCCACATTTGCCGAGGGAACCGACGGTGGCAAGTGGGACCCGCGGCGCCTGTACAGTCAGGTGGAAGCGCGCGGTACTTCACTGGG
>JAUILW010000891.1 GCA_030432795.1 Gammaproteobacteria bacterium | reverse complement strand
ACGCTGGCGATGTCCTCCATGCCGTAGGTGCGGCTCCAGGCCCGGTGGCCCAGCCAGAACATCGTGAGCTGCGCAAAGCTTGCCAGGAAAGCCGGCGTGCCTTTCAGCGCCTCAGTAAACGTCTCGTAGCTGTCCGGCAGCTCATCGACGGAGATCACAAGCAACGTCACCGCGAAGGCGAAGGCGGCATCGGCGAAGGTCTCCAGCCGCGTCATTTCCATACCGCGCATGCGCACGCCGTTCTTCACCGGCAGCGCGGCAAGCTCGTCCTCGCGCCAGTGCCGCAGACCGTTGGCGTCGATCGTCGCCGGAATCACGGGTCAAGCGCCGTAGCGCGCCTTTGCTTCGCGGCGGCGACGGTGCAGCACGGGTTCGGTGTAACCGTTCGGCTGCTCGATGCCGCGAAATACGAGGTCGCACGCTGCCTGAAAGGCGACGCTGTCGTCGAAGTTCGGCGCCATGTTGCGATAGGCCGCATCGCCGGCGTTCTGTCGGTCCACCACCGCGGCCATCCGCTCCATGGCCTCGCGCACCTGCGCCTCACTGCAGATCCCATGGTGCAACCAGTTGGCAATATGCTGGCTGGAGATGCGCAGTGTCGCGCGATCTTCCATGAGCCCCACATCGTTGATGTCCGGCACCTTGGAACAGCCCACGCCCTGATCGATCCAGCGCACCACGTAGCCGAGAATGCCTTGAGCGTTGTTGTCGAGCTCCGCCTGCACCTCTTCCGCGGAAAGATTGCGCCCGCCGAGCAGCGGGATGCGCAGAATCTCATCAACGCTGGCGGGCGTGCGCCTTGCCAGTTCTGCCTGCACGCTGGCAACGCTCACCTGGTGGTAATGCAACGCGTGCAAAGTGGCTGCAGTAGGTGACGGCACCCACGCGGTGTTGGCGCCTGCCTTCGGGTGACCCACCTTCACATCAAGCATCTCCCGCATCTCGTCGGGCTTCGGCCACATACCCTTGCCGATCTGCGCAACACCGCTGAAACCGGCCGCAAGGCCGGCGTCGACGTTGGCGTTTTCGTACGCCACGATCCACGGCTGCGCCTTGATTTCCTCTTTTGGCAGTACTGCTCCGGCCTGCATGCTGGTGTGGATCTCATCGCCGGTGCGATCGAGGAATCCTGTGTTGATAAACACCACACGATTGCGCGCTTCATAGATGCAGGCGCGAAGGTTCACCGACGTGCGCCGCTCTTCGTCCATGATGCCAACCTTCAGCGTGTTCTCTGGCAGGCCCAGGGTCTGCTCAACCCGACCAAAAAGCTTCACGGTGAGCGCTACCTCGTCAGGCCCATGCATCTTCGGTTTGACGATGTAGACACTGCCCGCGCGTGAGTTGCGCAGCGTGCCGTTCTGCTGCAGATCGTGCATGGCGGCGAGCGAGGTCACGAACGCATCGAGAAAGCCTTCCGGTATCTCATTGCCATCGGCATCGAGCA
>JAUILW010000890.1 GCA_030432795.1 Gammaproteobacteria bacterium | reverse complement strand
CCGACGAACTTGGTCTGCACCATGCCGACCACGGTATAGGAGAGATTGCCAAGAATGGATGGGAAGGCGAGCTGCCAGATACCTGGGCGCTCGCTCGCCTCCGGGTCTTTGCTACTATTCGCCGCTTCCACGTTGAAAACTATCCGTCTGTCGTTTTTTGAACGGTTAACTGAAGGTTAGACGCCAAACCCGGGGGCACCATGAGTGAGTACGCCGACATCGCAGTCAGTATCGAAGGCCACGTGGCCACCGTTGAAATCCAGCGGCCGCCGCACAACTTTTTCGATTTCAGCCTGATCGGCCAACTGGCAGATGCGTTCGCCGCACTCGACGAAGATGCGCAGTGCCGGGCAATCGTGCTCGCCGCGCAGGGTAAATCGTTCTGCGCTGGCGCCAATTTCGGCACGGGGCAATCGGATGGATCGGGCAGCAACGAGTTTACCGAGGAAGGGTTCCGCAACACCACCGGAAAACTCTACCGCGAGGCGGCGCGTCTGTTCGGCAACAAAAAACCGGTGATTGGCGCGATTCAGGGAGCCGCCATCGGCGGCGGGCTCGGCCTCGCCCTGGTGCCGGACTTCCGTGTGGCGAGCCCCGAGGCGCGCTTTGCTGCCAACTTCGTAAAGCTCGGCATCCATCAGGGGTTCGGCTTGAGCATTACATTGCCGCGTCTTGTCGGTCAGCAGGCAGCCCGCAACATGCTGCTCACCGGCCGCCGCGTGCGGGGTGACGAAGCCCTCGCCATCGGCCTCGTGGATCAGTTGGTGCCAGCGCAGGAGCTGCGCACGGCTGCAGCAACGCTGGCCGCAGAAATCGCAGAAAACGCACCACTCGCCGTGATGAGCGTGCGCGCAACCCTGCGCGAGGGCCTCGCTGAGGCCGTCGCCGAGGCCACAGAGCACGAACTGAAGGAGCAGCAGTGGCTACGGGCCACAGATGACGCCCAGGAAGGGATCCGATCGGTCGCCGAACGGCGGGCCGGCAACTTTACCGGTAAATAAGAGGTTCCCCGACTATGGACACTGGCAAACTCGGCGTCTGGTACTTTTTCGACGGCCTGCCTGCAGCACAGGCGGCGCAAGCCGCACAGCGCATCGAAGCGCTGGGCTACGGCACGCTATGGCTGCCGGAAACCGTTGGCCGCAACGTACTGGTGCATGCCGGCTGGCTGCTGGCCAATACAAAGACCCTGAACATCGCCACCGGCATCGCCAACATCTATCACCGCGAGCCCGGTGTTACCCTAGCTGCCCAGAACGCTCTGGCGGAGCAATCCGGCGGCCGTTTCCTGCTGGGCCTCGGCGTGTCGCACAAACCACTAGTGGAAGGCGTGCGCGGCCTCGACTACGGCCCGCCGGTCGCCACCATGCGCAAATACCTGGAGGGCATGGCGTCGTCTCCTTATCAGGCCGTGCCCCCGGCGGAGCCACCGCCCACGGTGATCGCGG
>JAUILW010000889.1 GCA_030432795.1 Gammaproteobacteria bacterium | reverse complement strand
GAGAAGCTGGCCGCCTTCTGCCGCGGCGGATAGGCCTCGAAGGTCTCCAGGAACTTGCCCACGTAGGCCTGCGCCGGCACCAGCATGTAGGCGCGATCGAGCATCCAGTCATAGTAGGTGTTGGAAGTGATCTGGGCCCGCTCGTAGGGATCGCGACGCAGGTTGAAGATCAACGGCAGGCGCAGTTCGATGAAGGGCTCCGCCCACACCTGCAGGGTGCCCGGGACCCGCTGCTCCATGAACACCAGCTTCCAGTCGTTGAAGCGCAACGCGGTGAGATCGCCGTCGTCGGAAAAGTAGAAGATCTCCTCGCGTCCGCTGGGCGTGCCGCCCGGATCCTTCAGGTGATCGAGCATGTTGTAGCCGTCGAGGTGGATCTTGTAGTCACGCCCGAGGGCACTGGAGGTGTAGCCGTCGAGCAGGTCCTCCTTGATGTCCGTCTTGCCGGCCACCGCCGCGAAGGTGGGCAGCCAGTCCATGTGGTGCACGATCTGGTTGGAGATCGAGCCCGGCTCGACCATGCCCGGCCAACGCACCATGGCCGGCACCCGCCAGCCACCTTCCCAGTTGGTGTTCTTCTCACCGCGGAACGGCGTGGCTGCCGCGTCCGGCCAGGAATTGTAGTGCGGGCCGTTGTCGGTGGAATAGAACACCAGCGTCTTGTCGGCAATGCCCATCTCGTCGAGCTTGTCGAGGAACATGCCGATATGGGCATCGTGCTCCACCATGCCGCAGGAGTACTCGTCGGCATGCGGGTACATCTCCTTGCACCAGGCCATCTTCTCTTCGCTGACATGGGTTCGGAAATGCATGCGCGTCCCGCTCCACCAGACGAACCACGGCGTGCCGGCGGCTTCCTGGCGCTCGATGAAGTCCAGTGCGGCGGCGACGGTTTCGTCGTCCACGGTTTCCATGCGCTTCCTGGTCAGCGGACCGGTGTCCTCGATCTGTCCGTCGGCGCTGGACTTGATCACGCCACGCGGACCGAAGCGTTCCTCGAAGGTCGTGCCGTCGGCGAAGGTGAAGTCGCGCGGATAGTCCTCGTTCTCCGGCTCTTCCTCGGCGTTCAGGTGATACAGGTTGCCGAAGAACTCGTCGAAGCCGTGGTTGGTGGGCAGATGTTCGTCCTTGTCGCCGAGGTGATTCTTGCCGAACTGGCCGGTGGCATATCCCTGGTCCTTCAGGATCACGGCAATGGTGGGATCTTCCACCTGCATGCCGAGATCTGCACCGGGCAGGCCGACCTTGGACAGGCCGGTGCGGAACACGCTCTGTCCCATGATGAAAGAGGACCGGCCGGCGGTGCAGGACTGCTCGCCGTAGTAGTCGGTGAACATCACGCCTTCGTCGGCGATGCGATCGATGTTGGGTGTCTGGTAGCCCATCACGCCATGGGTATAGGCGCTGATGTTGCTCTGGCCGACGTCGTCACCCCAGATGACGAGAAT
>JAUILW010000888.1 GCA_030432795.1 Gammaproteobacteria bacterium | reverse complement strand
ACCGGCACCGCTGTGCCAGGGCCTTTCAGCTCGATATTGAGTCCGACGTCGGCCGGCAGCAGCTGCCACACCTCATCGAGCGTCGGGATGCCGGCGCCATTCCCGGCATCCAGCGTTCGAAGCGCGGTAAAGCTGTGGGCCGAGACCGGGCCTTTGCCGTTGGTGGTGCGATCCAGGTCATCGTCGTGAATCACCACGAGCCGCCCATCCACGGCGTATACGTCGAGCTCTACCGCATCCACCCCCAGGTGGCAGGCGGCCTCAAAGCTCGGCAGGGTATTCTCAGGAACGAGCCCGGCGGCTCCCCGGTGGCCGATGATGCAGGGTGCTGGGGTGCTGAATGTCATGCGCGCATCATACGCCGCCGCGATAGCGAATGAATGCTCGAGCCGCGCTGACCGGCCGCTGTCAGGCGGGTACAATGCATTGATGAGTTACGAGGTATTTGCACGCAAGCTTCGCCCGAAAGGGTTCGATGCTCTGGTGGGTCAGGATCATGTGGTCAAAGCGCTCACCCACGCGCTCGATCACGATCGATTGCACCATGCGTATCTGTTTACCGGCACCCGGGGCGTTGGCAAAACCACGATTGCCCGCATCCTTGCTCGCTGCCTCAATTGCGAGACCGCCGGGGTCAGCTCTACTCCCTGTGGCACCTGTGCTGCCTGCAGCGAGATCAACGACGGTCGTTTCGTGGACCTCATCGAGGTGGATGCTGCGTCGCGCACCGGCGTCGCCGACACACGGGAGTTGCTCGAGAACTCGCAGTACCTGCCCACCCGCGGCCGTTACAAGGTGTATCTCATCGACGAGGTGCACATGCTCTCCACCGCCGCGTTCAACGCTTTGTTGAAAACGCTGGAAGAGCCGCCGCCGCACATTGTCTTTCTGCTGGCAACCACGGAAGCGAAGAAAGTGCCGGTGACGGTGCTGTCGCGTTGCCTGCAGTTTCAGCTCAAGAACATTCCAGCGGAGCAGATCGCCGCGTACCTCGGCCAGGTGCTCGAGGCGGATGGCGTGTCCTTTGACGACGAAGCGGTTGCCACCATCGCACGATCTGCGAGGGGCAGCATGCGTGATGCGTTGTCCATCACCGATCAGGCCATTGCATTTGGACAGGGGGCCTTGAGCGCTGCTGCGGTGCAGGACATGCTCGGCGTGGTGGGGCGCAACGAAGTGGCAGGGCTGCTCGATGCGCTGGCGTCGGAAGATGCTGCAGCGGTGTTACGGGTGACCGCTGATTTCGCGGCCCGCGGCATCGATTTCGCCAGCGTCCTCGAAGAGCTGCTCGGCGCTTTGCATGGGCTTGCGGTAGAAGCGGCCGTGCAGGGTGCAAACGCCGCGGGCGGTTTCAGCACCGAAGCGTTGCATCTGAACTATCAGATCGCGCTCATGGGGCATCGGGATCTGGTGATCAGCCCGGACCCGCGGGCCGGCATGGAAATGGCGT
>JAUILW010000135.1 GCA_030432795.1 Gammaproteobacteria bacterium | reverse complement strand
TCGATCTGGGCGTCCGGCTGGTACCCCCATACGCGATGCAGCAGCTCCTCACGGGGCACCGGGCGCTCCGGGTGGGCATGAAGATACTGCAGCACGTCGATCTCGCGGCGTGTGTAGGCGGTGCCGCAGCTATCGGTGAGGTTGGCGGTGTCCACAATCAGGTTGCCGAGCCGAATGGTCGCCGCCGCTGGTTCCTGCGTCAGGGTGCGGCGTAACACCGCGCGAATACGCAGCAGCAGCTGCTCGATGGAGAAGGGCTTGGCCACGTAGTCGTCGGCGCCGAGCTTCAGCCCCTGCACGATGTCATCGTCGCCGGAGCGCGCGGTGAGCATGATGATGGCAAGTTCCGGGAGCTTTTCGCGCAGCGCCTCGCAGACGCTGTAGCCGTCCCGCTTCGGCAACATGATGTCCAGCAGAACGAGGTCGTACGCGCCACGCAGCCCCTCGATCAGACCGTGTTCGCCGTCGGCCGCTTCGGCCACGTCGAAGCCGTGGTAGAGAAGGACGTCCACCAGCCCCTGGCGGATGGCCGGTTCGTCTTCAACGATGAGGATCCGGGCTTTGCGTTCCATGCTGTCAGGGTAGGCCATGCGCGCGCATCTCCAGGTAAAGTTCAGGTAAACACGCCCGCGGATTGTTTACGTTGCCGTGTCTTATACGGCGCGGTTGCCGATCGCAGTATGCGTGCTCCACAAGCACTGGAGCAACGCATGACACTGATGAACCGATTGGCGCGGCTATGGCGGGCGGACGCGCACGCCGTGCTCGACCGCCTGGAAGACCCGCGCACGCTGCTGGATGGAGCGGTGCGCGATATGGAGGCGGCGTTAGCCGCCGACGCAGCGGACCTGGAACGGCAGCGCCAGCGGCTGACGGGCCTGGAGCTGCAGTCCGACACCCTGCAGGCGCAGCTGGCCGCGGCGGCGGAAGAGCTGGAGGTGTGTCTCGACGCCGGCAACGACGATCTGGCCCGTGCGGTCATCAAGCGCCGCTTGCAGCTCGAGGCGCGCTGCGAACAGCTGGTGCAGGGGCTCGAAGATGCCCGCGCGTAGGTCTCCAGCCTGGAGGGGCAGATGGCGCAGCGTGCCGACGACCTGGCGGCAGTGCAGGAGAAGCGATCGCTGTATGGGGATGCCGTGGCTCCGGCCGTTACCGCGGAGTTCGCCATCCCGGCGGAACGTATCGAGGTGGTGCTCCTTCGCGAAAAGCAGCGGAGGGTGTCGTGAAGTTCGGCTACCCGGCGCACCTGGCCGTCGCGGCGGCGCTCAGCCTCGTTGGCGCCATGCTGCTGGCAGTGCTGCCGGTGTGGCTTGCTGGCGTTACATCCGCGCAGGTGGTGATTGCTGCGGTGCTGTCTGCCTACCTGGGCTTCGTCCTGGTTCGGGCGCGGGGGCGCGCTGGACGGCTGGTGGCAGCGACGATCTGGGGGCTGTTGGTAACCGCTTCGGTGTTGCTGTTGGAGCCGCTTCCCGGGGTCGTATTGAGCCTGTTGCTCCTCAGCAGCATGCGCACGGTGTTCTGGCACCCGGGCGCGATGAGCTGGCTGCTCGATCTGCTGCTGGTGGCGTTGGGTGCTGGCTTCGCCCTCTGGGCGCAGCCGGCGAGCAACGCCCTGGCACTGTGGTGCTTCTTCCTCACCCAGAGCCTCGTGCTCTGGATACCTGGCGGCACACAGCGCCGCTTGAATCACGATTTTGCGAGCGCTTCGCTGCAGGCCGAACGGGCTCTGCGTGCGCTTGCGCAACAATCATCCGTCAAGGAGTAGCGAAGTGAATATGAAATGGTTGGCCGTTGGCCTGATATGTCTGACCGCAGGCGCCGTCGCCCTGACCCCGCAGCTGCAACGTCCTGCACAGGTTGTCGATCCCGTGCAGTTGCCCGCGCAGCAGGCGGAGATTGAGGTGGTGTTCGTGCTGGATACCACCGGTTCCATGGGCGGCCTCATCGCCGCCGCCAAAGAGAAGATCTGGTCCATCGCCAGCACCATGGCGAGTGCTGAGCCTGCGCCTCGGATCCGCATGGGTCTGGTGGCCTATCGCGACCGCGGAGATGACTACGTCACCCGGTTGACACCCTTGTCATCGGACATCGACCAGATGTACGTCACGCTGATGGACCTGCAGGCGCACGGCGGCGGCGACACGCCAGAGAGCGTCGCCGCCGGCCTGTCGCGAGCGGTCCACGATGCCGGATGGAGTCAGCGGGATGGGGTGTACCGGGTGGTGTTTCTGGTGGGCGATGCACCGCCGCAGCATTACCAGGACGAGACCAGCTACGAAGCCGTGGTACGCGCCGCGGCGGCGCGCGGTATCGTCGTCAACGCCATCCGCTGCGGCGGCAGCGCCGAGACGGAGCGGGTGTGGCGGCAGATTGCAGGTCTTGCGCAGGGCGAGTTTTTCTCGGTCGGCCAGGCGGGTGACGCCATCGCCATTGCCACACCGTTCGACGCGAAGATGGCAGCACTGTCTGCAAAGCTCGATGCCACGCGTCTATCGTACGGTGACCGCAATGTGCATGAGGCCGCAGCGGCAAAGGCCGCAGCGACTGACAAGCTGAACGACGCGGGAAGCACGACCGCGCTTGCCCGGCGGGCAGCGTTCAACGCAAGCTCTGCCGGCCGGGCCAATGCTTTTGGAGACCACGACCTGCTGAGCGCTCTGGAGGCCGGCAAGGTTCGCCTCGAGGACATCGCTCCGGAAGCGCTGCCCGAGCCGTTGCGCTCACTCGAGCCACCGGCGCGGCAGGACTTCGTCGAGCGTCAGCAGGAGGAGCGTCGCCAGATTACCGGCGAGCTGGCAGAACTGGCGGAGCAGCGTGATGCCTATCTTGCTGAGCAGGCGGGCGCGCTGGAAGACAAAGAAGAAAGCCTCGACTACAAGCTGGGTGCAACCATCATGCGACAGGCCAAGGAGAAGGGTATGACGTATGAAGCGCAGGCCGCGCCTAAACTGTGAAATGCTTTGCAAGCACCAGCTCGTCACGGATGACGATCTGGTGCTGACCCACCACCTCGCCGGTGATCCCTTTGATGCGCCGCACCTCGGCAAACGCGCCGGCGTTCAGCGCTTTGAAGTGATAGCCCCGGCGCTGGTAGAAGCGCAGCGCGTCGGTGTTGTCGTTGGTCGTACAAAGCATGAGCTGGCGACAGCCCGCTTGGACGACCTCGGTTTCAACAGCAGCCAGAAGTGTGCTGCCCGTGCCTTGCCACTGTTCGGTTGCCGCGAGTGCCAGAAGTTCCGCCTCAAGACCTGCAATGCGGAACGTCGCGAAGCCGACAGGCGTCGAACCGCGCTCGGCGATGAACGTTGGATAGTCGCTCAGCCGATGCGGGGTACCCAGGCTCACCACCATCGGCCCGCCCACGGCCTGGCTCGCGGTGTCGAGCCACAGCAGGTCGGTTTCGGTGATGGTGCGGATGTTGAGCCTGTCGTGCAGCGTCATAGTCTCGCGAACTCCCGCGTGCGGGCCTCGTTGTGACAGGTGCGGTACAGGCGCACGCCCACCGCGACGGCGACGAGCGTAAGGGCGAACGTCAGGGCGGTCCAGAAGCCGTACACGCCCATGGGGGCGAGACCGAAGGCGCCGAAAGCCAGCGCGATGCCCAGGGGGACACCCACAAGCCAATATCCCACCAGCCCGTAGACCATGGGTATGCGCGTGTCCTTGTAGCCGCGAAGCGTGCCGACTGCCACGGCCTGGGTGTCGTCGACGATCTGATAAAGTGCGATGAATAGCAGCAACGTAGCCGCCAGGGCGAGAACCTCGGCATCCGAGGAGTATGCGAGCACCAGCTGATGCCGCAGCAGCACCAGCAACAGGCTGACGATCAGCGCGTAGATGAAGGCGAAGCGGTATGCGGTTGCGGCGGTGCTGCGGGCCGCGTCCAGGTCATCGGCGCCAACAAAGTAACCTACGCGAATACCGGCGGCCGCGCCGAGGGTGGATGGAATCACGTAGGTCATCCAGTTGAGGTTACCGGCAATGCTGTGTGCGGCCAGCGGAATGTCGCCCATGCGGCCGATCAGGAAGCCGATCACCGCGAATACGGCCATCTCGACGAACATCGTCAGACCGATGGGTACGCCGATGACCAGGATGCGCCGCATCTCGCCGAACTGCGGCCAGGCCCAGCGGCGGAAGGTGTCCGTCGCTCGAAAGAACGGCCGTCGAACCACAACCACCATGCACGCCAACTGCAGCCAGAACACCGCTGCGGTGGCGTACCCGCAGCCGATGCCGCCAAGCTCGGGGAAACCGAACGCGCCATAGATCAGGGCGTAATTGAGGAAGGCGTTTACCGGCAGCACCGCACCGGCGATGAGCATGGGCGGCACGGTGTGTCCGAGCCCTTCGCAGGTATTGCGCAGCGCAACGTAAATTATCGCCGCCGGTGCGCCCCAGCACACCGCCTGCAGGTAGCCGACGCCGATCGCTGTGGCTTCGGGATTGATCTGCGCCAGACGGAACAGCCATTCGCTGTTCGCAAGGCAAACGATGAGCACGGCAGAGGCGCCAAGGCTGATCCACAGGCCCTGACGAATGCGCGGTCCGGCGAGGATCACTTCGCCGCTGCCGCGCAGCTGCGCCGTAATTGGCGAAAGCGCCATGGTGATGCCGCTGAACAGGAGAAACAGCGGCCAGAGCACGTTGCCCGCGAGCGCGACGCCGGCGAGATCCGTGGCGCTGTAGTGACCGGCCATGGCGGTGTCCAGAAAGCCGGTGGCCATGATGAAGAACTGTGTGGTGATCATCGGCCAGGCAAGGCGCAACAGCGCGCGCAACTCTTTCATGCTGCCCGGACCGTTCAGATGTCGGCGGTGGCTTTGATGTACGCCGGGCGTTGTCCGATCCGCTCGAAGTAGCCCCCAAGTGCGGCGCCGAGATTGGGGCGCGTGAAGCGGGTGGCCATCAGCAAGGTCTGGCCCACGAGAATGTCGGCGGCGGTGAACGCCTCACCCAGGATCCAGGTCTTGCCTTCGAGCTCTGAGTCCAGGGCGTCGCAACACATCTGTGCACGGCCCCGCATCTCATCGATCACTTCATCGTGATGCGTACCATCAGGAAACGCCCGCCGGTGGTTCACCACTTCACCCACGGGGCGGGCAAAGGTCGCTTCGGCAAACCAGCACCATTGGCGATACAGCGCATGTGCATCCGTGCCAGGAGGTGGCATCAATCGGCCTGCGCCGTAACGCTCCAGAATGTAGTCGATCATGGCGCCGGATTCGAAGAGCTTCAGCTCGCCATCGACCAGCACCGGCACCTTGCCCACGGGGTTCATGCGGCGCCACTCGGGTGATGCTCTGTACTGTGCGGAGAAGTCCACGGGATGCACGTGATAGGGCAGGTCGAGCTCCTCGCACAGCCAGATGATGCGCATCGAGCGGGAGATGGGTACGTGGTAGATGTCGATCAAAACGCGGGCCTCACACTGGCTGGCGGCCAGTGTGCAGTCCCGAGCGGGTGAAAGGCAATGCGCCGGGTGTTCAGTTTCCTGTGGCGGCGACTACGCTCCAGGTGAGCCGGGTCTTCGGCTGTGGATCGTCGTTGGCTGCCTGGTAGCGTTGCACGGGAGCGGGTTCTTCAGCGGGTTGCGTCCGGGCGTGGTGGCCGTAGATGTCGTCGTAGTAGTGCACGACACCGTCATGCGCCCAATTGGTGATGTAGACGATGTGCACCGGCAGATGCTCATCCAGGTCGATGCGGGCGTTGTAGTTCTTTGCCAGCTGACGTTCGATGTCCTCATCGCTCATGTTGCTCTGCATGGCGAGCACTGCGCGGGCCAGGCGAAATGGATCCTCCAGGCGGATACAACCATGGCTGTATGCACGGCGTGGCTTGCTGAAGTGCGAGCGGCTCGGAGTGTCGTGCAGGTAGATGTTGCTGCTGTTCGGCAGCATGAACTTCACCTGTCCGAGGGAGTTCCCTGCGCCGGGACGCTGACGGAGAGAGTATTCAAAGCTGTCCGGCGTGACATCCTGCCAGGCGACCTGCGAGGCTTCGACTTTACGTCCGTCTTTCCACACCTCGTACTGCTTGTTCTCCAGATAGCTGGGGTCGGCCTGCACTTTGGGCAGTAGCTCGTACGCACTGATGCGGCGGGGTACGTACCAGAACGGGTTGACCACCAGGTATTCGAGCGATTCCTGCAGTTCTGGTGTCTGACGCCGTGTCGTGCCGACGACAACACGCATATCCAATGCCAGCTGCTGCTGATCGTACAGGCGCAATGTGAATTCGGGGATATTGACGAGCAAGTAGCTGCCCTCCTGGTCGAGGGTGGCGGCGAGCGCGTCCCAGCGCTGGATGCTGCGTTCAAGCTGCTGTATGCGCGACTGCACCGAAACGTTCATCGCGCGCAGCGTGCCGGGGCCGATGATACCGTCCGGTTCCAGACCATGGCGCGACTGAAATCGAATGACGGCCGCTTGCAGTTGCGCGTCGTAGGTCTGCGCTTCGACACCGCCGTCGGGCATCGCCTGATGCGTGGGCAGGTCTCCGGCGAGAATCAACCGCTTGCGCACCTGCGCGATCGCTGCGTCGACGCTACCGGGCTCGAGCGTTCTGTCTGCATCTACGCTGGGCCAGCCGCCACGTTGGTCGACCCAATGCAGTGCCTGGAGTTCCTGATAGAGGGCGTTGATCTGCAGGGTCGCGGGCGCTTGCTCTGCTTGGCTGTGCATGCCGATGAAAAGCATCCCGGCGGTAAGCAGGGCTCGGAAAGACTGCTTGAACATATCCGAATCCATGGTTGAGCTGTGTGGGAAAGCGTAACGATTGCTCGCGCCTCGAACGTGAGACCTTGGGAGGTAGTTGTAGCGTTTGTAAGCGTGGTGTAACCGGGTCGTGCAAAACGGCGTTCCCCCACAGCCGGAAATTGCGCAAACTAGGGCCATGCTGTCTTTGCTCACGCCTGTCGCTGCGCTACTCATCATCTGGGGTCTGGTGCTCATCACCACGCGCTGGTCGCCGTATGCGCTCGGTTTCTATCCGCATGCCACGATTGCCAGTGCGGCTGTGTACATCGTTCTTGCCTTTGCTTTTCCCAGTGTCGAGGGCGCCGCGGCACGGGAGCTGATGATGGTTCTGCTGCACGCGTGCTTTGCTGTGTCGTCGCTGTGCTGGTGGTGGTTGGTGTTGCGCATGGCGCAGATGCAGGGCCGTCCCGTGGCGGCGTCGCGAGCGCTCACACATGTTCTGCCGGTGCTACTCGTGGGCGTGCCCCTGGCTTTTGGACTCGCGGGTGTGCCCGCTACGTTCGTCAGCCATGGCGAGCCCCAGGGCTTCGTCTATCACGTCGGTTGGTATGTGGTGGTGCTTTCGTTGACGTGCGTTTCCTTCGCAACGATCGTTTTGGGTGTGCATCGCGCCTGGACGGCTGCTGTCGCTGAGGATCGACTGCAATTTGCCTGTGTTGCGGCGGTGACGGTGGCGCCGCTGACGCTCGGCGCGGTGGCAGCCATTCAGCAGGGGCCATTGGAGCTGATGAGCGTCGGCTATGGTATATCCTGCGCGATCATCATCGTCGCTATGTACCGTGGCCAGATGTCACCGGGCCTTGGACTGTCCTTGGACGAGGTGTGGGCGACGGATCCGAATGCCTGCCTGGTGCTGGACCGTCACAATCGGCTCGTCTACGCGAACGACACTGCCAGGCAGCTGCTGCCGGGTGCGACGGGGCGCGGCAAGCCGGTAGGCGAGTGGCTTTCAGCGGCGGTCACCGGGCGCAACCGCGAGCCGGTGGATATCGACGCCATGCTGT
>JAUILW010000887.1 GCA_030432795.1 Gammaproteobacteria bacterium | reverse complement strand
CACACCGGATTTGAAAAAATTTCCGCGAAATTGGCGAGCGTTGGCGCCGCTGGCACGACCTCGAAGCGTCCGACGATATCCTCATTGCGCCGCAGCGCCATGGACAGCAGCCAGTACAACGGCAGCAGCAGATAGAGGCAGTACCCACCGAGAATCCAGGGTGCGAGACGGGAGCTACGCATCACGCTTCACCACGCTACTGTAGAAAAGCCAGCACAGAAGGAGGATGACGAGGAAGTAGATCACCGAGAACGCCGCCGCGGGGCCAAGATCGAATTGCCCGACGGCCATGGTCGCCAGGTACTGGCTGAGAAAGGTGGTGGTGTTACCCGGTCCGCCTCCGGTCAGCACGAAAGGTTCGGTATAGATCATGAGGCTGTCCATCAGGCGCAACAGTACGGCGATGATGAGCACCCCATGCAGCTTGGGCAGCTCAACATGCCGGAACGTCTGCCAGGCGGAGGCATTGTCGAGTTCCGCGGCCTGATAGTAAGCTGGCGGGATGCTTGACAAGCCGGCAAACGAAAGCAGGACGACCAGGGACGTCCAGTGCCAGACGTCCATGGCGACCACCGTGAGCCAGGCATGCAGCGGGTTCTGCGTGTAGTTGAACTCGAGCCCCACCGCATTCAGCGTCACGCCCAGCAGACCGATGTCGCCTCGCGCGAAGATCTGCCAGATGGTGCCCACCACGTTCCACGGAATGAGCAGGGGTAACGCGATCAGCACGAGGAGCAACGGCGTGAAGGCGCGATCTTTCGGTATTGCGCGGGCCACCAGGATTCCAAGCGGCAGCTCGATGGCCAACACCGTCAGGCTGAAGGCCACCTGGCGCAGCAGTGCGTCTGCAAAACGTGGATCGCGCAGAGTTTCACGGTACCAGTCGAAGCCCACGAAGAATCGTGTGTGCACATCAAGGATGTCCTGCACGGAGTAGTTCACGACGGTCATCAGCGGCACGACGCCACTGAAAGCCACCACCAGAACCACCGGCAGCACACCCCACCATGCACGGTTGTTTTCAGGCGACACGCACACCTCCTCGAAAACCGACAAAGCGCTGCACGCAAACACACAGCACGTCGTCGATCGGGCCATGGTAGGCAGCGCGTATGGTCTGTCCAGCCACGGCGACATCCGCAATACCAACAACTGCTCCGCGCCGTGTGCCCGCATGCCGACGCTTGAGCACCTCACCCGGTAGACCGACAGCTGCACCCAGCACAGTCCATTCCGCACGGAAACCGAGACGAACCGGCCCGTCCGCCACGTCCATCGGGCCCAAAGCCGTCTCGCCCAGATACACCTGCCCGGCGCGCACCTGTGCGTCCACCAGATTCATACCCGGATCACCGACGAAGTGCGCGACAATTTCGTGCGCCGGCTCGTTGTACAGCGTCTCCGCTGTCGCGGTCTGCAGTAGACCGCCGTTGGCCATTACGCTGATAGCCGAAG
>JAUILW010000886.1 GCA_030432795.1 Gammaproteobacteria bacterium | reverse complement strand
TCGAGTCGTTGTAGAAGCCGCCGTCCCAGTCGTTGGATTCCACGCGCTCGAACGTATCGAATGCCGTGATCGAGGTGAGCGTCACCTCGCCGATGTCCCACACGAGCTTGGCGGAGGCACCAAAGAGCTGGTTGTCGCGTTCCGGACGCAGGTCCCAGGTGAGGCCCGTGATGGGGCTCGTGTAGCTGTTGGTCCAGTCTGCATCTTCGTTATCGCCGGTGGAATACCAGGGCACCGGCTGGCCGAAACTGGCGCTGCCGGGAATGATGTACTCATTCAACGGCTGGTAGGGGCTGCTGAACTGACCGAGACCAACGATGCGGCCGTCGTAGGCCGTGCGTGCGGTATTTTCTGACTGGTCGTCCACGTAGTGCAGGTTGAGCACCAGGTTGGCGCTGTCGCTGAGCTCGAAGTCGAGAATGCCGCGAATAGCGCTCACGTCCTGCTCGCCGAGCTCGTCGTCGCGGGTCAGGCTTTCCTGCCAGCCTTCACCGGACTGCACGGTTTTGAACGCCAGCCGGCCATTCACCCGGTCGCCCAGGCTGCCTGAGACAAACGCCTCGAGATCCACGGTATCGTAGCTACCGACGGAGCCGCGCACGCCTGCTTCAAACTGATCGGTGGGCATGTTGCTCACCATGTTGATCTGGCCGGCCGTGGTGTTGCGGCCGTAGAGGTCGCCCTGCGGCCCTTTGAGCACCTCCACGCGGTTCACATCGAACAATAACCCTCGGCTCATCACGGTGTAGGGAATGGCTACCTCGTCGAGGTACAAACCCACCGTGGAAGATGCCGCCGTGGAGTAATCCTGAAAGCCTACCCCACGTATGGTGTACAGAGGCGTACCGGTAGAGGCGGTCTCGTTGACGGTAAGGCCTGGGGTCAGGATAGCGATGTTTTCCGGTGTGATTGCCCCCTGATCCGCCAACCGTTCACCGGTGAATGCGTTGATGGCGATCGGCACATCGTTGACGTTCTGCGAGTGCTTCTGTGCGGTAACGATCACCTCTTCGATGATGCCCTCAGCAGCAGTGGCTTGAGCTGCTGCGATCAGCAACGCAAGCAGAATGGATTTCGATCTCATATGACTCTCCATGGTTAACGACTCCACACCGACGCGCCGTCAATGTAGGTGCGAAGCACCTGCACATCCCCCAGCTCGTCAGCGGGTATCTCGAAGGGGTTACGGTCAAGGACAATGAAGTCCGCGCGTTTACCCGCCTCCAGAGATCCGGTTTGCGCCGCGTGTTTACCCGCGATGGCGCTATTGATCGTGAAAATTCGGATGGCGGCCGCCAGATCCACGGCCTGCTCCGGCCAGAACACACCAGGGTGCTGGCCGTAGGGGTCTTTGCGCGTGACCATGGCCTCGATCCCGGGCCATGGATTCGTATCCGGCACCACGCTCGGCCAATCGGAGCCGTAGAAGACATGGGCGCCGGATTCCACCAGGGAGCG
>JAUILW010000134.1 GCA_030432795.1 Gammaproteobacteria bacterium | reverse complement strand
CTTTCTGAAAATTCTCCCACAGATTGGTGCGCCCCGGCTTGTGCTCGCCGAAGCCGTACAGGCTGCCGAGCGCATAGCCAAAAAACTCGAAGCCCTCCAGGCCGTTGCGTACGGCCTGCTCACGATCCTCGTGACAGGAGAAGCTCGATACCATGCAGATGTTGGCGTTCACCGCGTGACCGATGGGCACGCAGGCGTCGCTCTTGATGATGCTGTAGTACTCATCCACCCAGTCTTTCGCCTCCAGCGGATCGACAAAGGCGAAGGTGAGCGCGCCGATGCCGAGCCTGGCCGCCATGCGGATGGTGTCGCGTTGCGAGCAGGCCACCCACAGCGGGGGGTGTGGCTTCTGTACGGACTTCGGCACGAGATTTCTGCACGGCATGGAGAAAAACTTGCCTTCGAAGCCGGGGTAGGGGTCCATGGCAAGGATGTTGGCGATCTGCTCGGTGGCTTCCAGATACATCTCACGCTTCTGCTCCACCGGAATACCGAAGCCGCCAAGCTCCAGCTCCGCAGAAGACTCACCGGTGCCGAAATCCACGCGGCCGTTGGACACGAGGTCCAGGGTCGCGATCACCTCGGCGGTGCGTGCGGGATGGTTGTATTGGGGTATGACCTGGCGGATGCCCTGGCCCAGGCGGATGTTTTTCGTGCGCTGCGAGCATGCGGCGAGAAATACCTCCGGCGCCGAGGAGTGTGAGTACTCCTCGAGAAAGTGGTGCTCCACCTCCCAGGCGTAGTCGAGCCCGAGCTCGTCGGCGAGTTGCACCTGGTCGAGCGCCTCGTTGAACAGACGCTGCTCGTCGCCCTCGCGCCACGGTCGTGGCAGTTGATGCTCGTAGAAAATGCCGAATTTCATGTGCTTGCCCCTTTCCCAAACTGACGTAGCCCTTGAACATAACGCAGGTCGCAGCAGCGGGCCAGCCGCCACCGGGTTCAAAGCATCTGGATCAGGCCTGTCAGCAGCACAGTGGTGATGAGCGTCGCCGCCACCAGGCGCGTCAGGTGCCCGTGGGACAACACGGCGGCGAGTACGGCCTTGACCACAGTGTTCGACCACGCCGCCAGCAGGATGCCGAAGGCCGCGATTTCGGCGGCGGTTGCGGCAATGGACTTCTCCGCCAGGGTCAGGCCGATGGCGTCCACATCCGTTAGCCCCGATATCAGCGCAGCGATGTACAAGCCGCCGGAGCCAAAGCGGTCCTCGAGCCACGGTACCGCAACGAACAGCACCGTGAGGAACACAGCGAATAGCGCCGCACCCTTCAGCTCCAGCGGATTGTTCAGCGCCAGACTCGCGGCTGCATCCGTGCCACGGTTGCGCAGCACCAGCCATACCGCCACGCCCACTGGCACCGCGGCCAGCGCGATCAGCGTGGCACCGAGATGGGTGGTCAGGGCGCCGTTCACCACGGTGGTGAGAATCAGCAGACGGATCGGCATGACGGCACAGGCGAGCAGCACGCCCGCGGCAAGCAACGGGGCGGCCTGGGGCTGCGCGCTGGCCATGCGTGACAGTGTCGCGGTCACGGCGGTGGAGGACGTCAGGCCGCCGAGCAGCGCCGTCAGCAGCACGCCGAGTCGATCGCCGAGGGTTCGCACGCTCACATAGCCCACATATGACAGCCCAAGGATGAGCAGCACGAACCAGCCGATGGTGCGGAAGTTCAGGCCTTCCACCCACACATCGCGGTTGGGTAGCAGCGGCAGCAGCACCACGGCCACCACCAGCAATTGGATGGTGGAGAGCACTTCCAGCCGCTTCAGGCGCTGTACGAAGCCGTGCAGTTCCGGTTTGAGTCCGAGGATCAGGGCCGCGATCGCGGCCGTGGAGATGGCGAGCAGCAGTTCACCCAGTCCGGCGGTGATACCGCACGCGTAGGCCACGACCAGCGCGATCTCGGTGGTGTAGCCGTAGTCGTTAAAGCGTTTGCTGGTCGCACGGTAGCCGAGCAGTGCAAGGGCTGCCACGGCAACGAATCCCATAGGCACTAGCACGGTCTGATCCAGCCGTGTCAGCAGGCCGCCGAGGAGGGCTGTCAGGGCGAATGTGCGGATGCCGGGGTTCGCCTCGCCGTTGGCGGCGTGCGTCCAGCCCCGCTCGAGGCCGAGAACGATCCCCGCCGTCAGGGCGACGGCGAGGGATTTGGCGGTGTCGAACTCCAGATCAGCGGGACCGCAGGAACACGGTGTCCACCGAGCCGCCCAGGTGGTCGAGCTCGTAGGTCAACGCTTTGCGCGCTTCTTCTGAGCCGGCACATTCGGCATAGTCCTGGATGGCAGTGACGATCAGCGCCAGCAGCACGTCTGCGCGGCCCACGCCGCCAGCGGCGGCCTGCTTCTCTGCCTCCTCGATGCCGGCTTTGGCAAATGCGTACTTGCTCATCAGCTGACGTTCATCGGGTGGATTTTCACCGCCAGCACATCGCACGGCACGCCATGCAGCACAGCGTTTGCAGTGGAGCCCAGCAGCAGCCCCAATCCGTGACGTCCGTGTGTGCCGATGACGATGAGGTCTGTTTTCAGCGATTCGGCCAGCGTACGGATTTCGGTTGGCGGGTGGCCCAGCGCCACGTGCACGTCGCCGCCGTTGACCTTGTACACTGAAGCAAGTTCGGTGAGCTGCCGGGTGGCCTGATCCAGCGCTTCCTTTTCAAACGCTACCGCGCCGCTGGTGATCGGTGCCATATCCAGCCCGCCGTAAACGCGGGACAGGGGTTTGACGACGCTGACCACAGAGAGCTTCGCCCCTTGTTCTTTTGCCAGGGCGGCGGCAGCAGCAATCACTTCATCTGCTTCCTCGGTGAGGTCCACGGCGACCAGAATGTTGTTGTACCCCATCGTGGGCTCCCGTTGGTTGTTGCGATTGAGAGTATTGTGCAGCGGCGATTCGCTGCGGGTCATGGTGGGTTACCAGCAATATCTCTCGGGAATCACGTAGTAGGGCATACACCCTGACCGGCATCTACGTAAAGCCCTGTTGTTGGCGGGCCTGCACACTGCATTGCCTGGGGTATCAGTGTACGCCGGGATTGGTGCGATGCGCTTGCGCCAGCGGCGGTGCCGATTACCATCACCAGGGTGAGAGCCCGTTTCGCGCCTGAACAGGAAATTGAAATTGTCACTACCGAACCCCCTGTTCGAAGCCAGCTACGAGCGTCTGTTCGGCGGAAATGTAGCTCTGGGGCCGGAGACGGATGCGTTTTTCGAGCGGTTCTACGATCACTTCCTGCAGCACGAAGAAGTCGCCCGATTGTTCGAGCGCACCGACATGCACAAGCAGGTACAGATGCTCAAGCGGTCCATGTTGCACCTGGTGTCCTTCTATGTGATCGACGAGCCTAACGCCGAGTTGGCCCGGCTTGCCGCTGTGCACCGCTCACTGCGCATCGGACCTGCGCTGCTCGACAGCTGGCTCGAGGCGCTTGTCCAAACCGTCAGCGAACTGGATCCTCAGTGCGATGAGCGTACCAAGCTCGCCTGGTGCTGGGCGCTGACGCCGGGAATCACCTACATGCGCCTGGGGATGACAAAGCTATGAATGCCAAGCACGTCCAGTGGCTCAACGACTACGCACCTCAGATTCTGGATGCGGTGGTGGACGCTATCCTCACCATTGACGCGCGTGGTCACATCCAGTCCGTTAATGAGGCCACGATGCGCCAGTTCGGCTATACCGAGAGCGAGCTGGTCGGTTCTCCGTTGTCCATGCTCATGCCGGAGCCGTATCGCGCAGCCCACCAGCAATTTGTCGACAACTACATCGCCTCCGGCGAAGCGAAAATCATTGGCATCGGGCGCGAGCTCGAAGCGCGAGCGAAAGACGGGCGGATATTTCCCATCTATCTCGCCGTAAGCGAGATTCAGACCGAGAACGGTACGTACTTTGCTGGGATTATTCGCGATCTATCGGCGGAGAAAGCCGCTGAAGCGGCGATGCTGGAGCAGCGTGAGCGCCTGTCCCAGGTGGCGCGCCTGAGCACCATGGGCGAGATGACGGCGAGCATCGCCCATGAGATCAATCAGCCTCTCACGGCGATCTCCATGTACGCGCAGGCCTGCGTAAAGCTGCTGCAAATGGACAATCTCGACCGACAGAAGCTGGTAGATGCGCTGACAAAGCTCAACCGGCAGGCGCTGCGGGCGGGCGCCGTTATCGAGCGCATTCAACGCTTTGTGCGCCAGGAAGACGGCGAGCGTCAGCTCGTGGACATCAACGCCCTGGTCAAGGATCTATCACATCTGGCGGCTGGCGACGCCCGTCTGCACGGCATCGAGCTGCGCTTTGATCTGGCGCAGGGGTTGCCAAACGTCTACTGCGACCCCATACAGGTGCAACAGGTAGCGTTGAACCTCATTCGCAATGCGATCGATGCCATGCACGAGATCGGTTGTTCCAACGGTCACGTCCTCGAGATTGGTACGCGCCTTCTGGACGGTGCCGTGGAGGTTACGGTGGTAGACTGCGGAACGGGAGTGGCAGAGGAACACATGGACCTTGTGTTCAGCGCTTTTCATACAACCAAACAGGATGGTATGGGCATGGGGTTGTCGATCTGCAGGTCAATCATCGAAGATCACGGCGGCGAGCTGAATTTTCGCAACAACGATGCGTGCGGTTGCACGTTTTACTTCCGCCTGCCGGTAGATGGCGATGAGTGATACGCCCATCGTCTACGTCGTTGATGACGATGAGCCTGTGCGGGATGCAGTCAGCATGCTGCTCGATACGGTGGACATCGTGCATGAGACCTTCCCGGACGCGCCTACCTTCCTCAAGCACTTCGATGCCAGCCGACAGGGGTGCCTGGTGCTCGACATCCGCATGCCGGGCATGAGCGGCCTGGAGCTGCAGGAAGAGCTCAATCGACGGGAAGTGAAGCTGCCCATTATCTTCATCACCGGGCATGGCGACATTCCGATGGCGGTGGAGGCCATGCGTCGTGGAGCCGTGGATTTCATTCGCAAGCCATTCCGCGATCAGGAACTGCTCGATCGCATCAACGAAGCCCTGGCGATGGACGCAGCGCAGCGGCAGCAGGACGCTGGCATCGATGAAGCCAAAGCGCTGGTGGCCGAGCTCACCCCCCGCGAGACAGAGGTGTTTGAGCGAGTTACCGACGGCCAGGCCAACAAAGTCATCGCCATCGAACTTGGTATCAGCGAGCGCACCGTGGAGATCCACAGAAGCCAGGTGATGCACAAAACCGGCTCGCGTTCGCTGGCCGATCTCGTGCGCCTGAAGCTGCGGCTGGAGGCTCCATAGGGAGCCTCTTAGCAAACAGAATCTTTCAGAGGCTCCCTAGGGGAAAACCCCGATTGGATGCGCCCGATGCGGCGTCTAACGTGTCGCAATGGAAGCAGTATCCGTTCATCTTGAGCCGCCGGTTTGCATCATTGATGCAGATCCGGCGGTGCGCGATAGTATCGCCGCGGTGGTGGACCTGTACGGTATTGCAGTGATGAGCTATTCCACGGGAACCAGCTTTTTCAACGATGTGGAGCGCTTGCTGACCATTCGTTGCGTGTTATGCGCCGCACAGCTTCCGGACACTTCGGGATTCGACATCTTTCGCCGCCTGGATGCGCTCGGTATTGATGTGCCGTTTGCCCTGATGTTGAGTCGGCCATCCGCCGGTGTGCTCAGAACCGCGCAGGTGCTCGGCATTGCTGCGGTACTCGAAAAGCCCCTGCTGGAACCAGCGCGGGTGTTGGATTTCATCAGCGAGCCAACCCATTGACTGCAACGCTGCCTGACGCGCTGCTCGATGCTCACGCCTATCCACACGAAGTGTCCGCTGTGCGTCTGGTGGAGACGCACATGTCCTGGGTGTTCCTCACGGGCGACTATGCCTACAAGGTGAAGAAACCCGTGCGCTTCGATTTCGTGGACTTTTCCGCCCTGGCAGACCGTCGTCGCTTCTGTGACGCAGAGCTGCTGCTCAACCGGCGTTTCGCGCCGGATCTGTATCTGTCTGTGGAGCCGATTGTTGCCGAAGGCAGTCGCCTGGTGGTTGGTGGTCACGGCGAGGCGGTGGATTGGGCGGTTCGCATGCGCCAGTTCGATACAGAGCTTGCGGCAGACCGACTCATTGCAAACGGGCATCTGAAGGTGGACGAATTGCGGGAGTTCGCAGCCCGCCTGTCGCAACAGCACGGGCAGTTACCGAAGGTGGATCGCTCGGTCGATCCCTCTGTGGCGATGCTCGCGAACTTTACGACCCTCGCCCAGACCCAAAGCGCGCGCAGATACACCACGGCGCTTGCGGAGCTCGAAGCCTGGACGCGCGGCGCGCTACGCCGCCTGGAGCCGACGATCCGCGCGCGCACCGAGACCGCTGTTCGGGACTGCCATGGCGACCTGCATCTGGGCAACATCGTGCGCACCGAAGCCGGGCTCGAAGCGTTCGACTGCCTCGAGTTCAATGCGAACCTTCGGCAGATAGATACCTGCAGCGACATTGCCTTTCTGTTCATGGACCTGGCGGTACGGGGCCGCACGGATCTGGCGTACGGCTTCATCGACGCGTACATGGATGCCAGCGGCGACTATGAGGCGCTGGCGCTGCTGAATCTCTATGCGGTGTATCGAGCGGTGGTGCGGGCAAAAGTCGCGGCGTTGCGGCTTGATCAGACCGGCGACGCCCTGGCGCAGAAGCAGCTCGGCGCACAACTCTCCTGGGCGCGGGCTCGTACGGCAAGACCTGTCGGGCGCCTTATCATCACTTGTGGTCTGTCCGGCTCGGGCAAGTCCTACTGGGCACGCCAGCTCGCACCGGAACTCGGCGCGCTGCGTTTGCGTTCCGATGTGCTGCGCAAACGACTCGCTGGACTTGCGCCGCAGGCGCGCAGCGGATCCGGCTTGGACGATGGCATCTACAGCCGCGAGCTGGGTGAGTGCACGTACGATGCGCTGGCTGAGCATGCCTTGCGTCTGCTTGGGGATGGCGAGACGGTTCTGGTAGATGCAACGAATCTCGAACGGGCACAACGGCAACGCTTCTATGATATTGCGGCGGATGCCGAAGCGCGCTGTCAGGTGCTCTACTTCACAGCTCCGGAGACGGTGTTACGTACGCGCATCGCAGCGCGTGCGGCCGATGGCAGCGATGCTTCGGAAGCGGACGCAGCCGTGCTGACGGCTCAGGTTGGCGCGTTCGAGCCTCCGGCCGCAGACGAGCCGGTATTGACGCTGGATACCCAAGCCCTCGACCTGCCCACCCTAATGAAGAGGCTGGAGGCCGCATGAGCGCTATGTTGGACAGGCTGCACCAGGACCACGCACGGCTGGCCAAGCTCGCCAGTGTGTTACGGGTGCACATCCAGGAGCAGTACAAGGGCAGACACGGCCGCGGCGGCTGGCTGGATCTGTTGGCCTGCATGGTCGACTACGTGCACGAGTATCCCGACGCCGTGCACCATCCCTTGGAAGATCGGGTGTTCGAACGGCTGATCTCGCTTGGACTGACCCCTGCCGAACGTACAGTTGTGGAGAACAACCTGGCCGAGCATGCGAAGCTGGCGGACGCGACGCGGCGGATGGCAGAAGATGTGGACATGGTGCTGGCCGGCAAGGCGGTGAGTGATTCCAACCTGGTGGAGAACGCCACAGCGTATCTGGACTTGCAGCTTGCGCACATGCGTCGGGAAGAAACGGTGCTCTTCCCTCTGGCTGAGCGCCTTTTCACCGATGCCATGTGGCAGGAAGTCGAAGAGGCGGAAGCCGCTGCCCGTGATCCGCTGTTCGACCAGCGGCTGGGGCGCTACGACAGCCTATTCGAGTTCGTCACCA
>JAUILW010000885.1 GCA_030432795.1 Gammaproteobacteria bacterium | reverse complement strand
ATGCGCAACGTCGCACCCCGCCAGCAATACAACGTGTATCCGTTTGTCGCAACCGGCTACGACCGGGTGGATAACGAGATGCGCTACCGGGTGGGCGCAGACCTTTTCTGGCGTCCGTCCACCAACTTTCAGCTCACCGCCACGGTCAACCCGGATTTCGGCAACGTGGAAGCCGACGAAGTAGTCATCAACCTCACCGCCACCGAGGTGTTCTTCCCGGAGAAACGCCTGTTCTTCCTGGAAGGCCAGGAGATCTTCGTGGCATCGCCCCGCGCCGATACACGGGGTCGCGGCGTCGGCAATTCAGGCGCGCCGTACACCATGGTCAATTCGCGGCGTATCGGCGGGATACCCCGCGCACCGGTGACGGCACCCGGCGTCAATGTGCCCGACCGCGAACTCAACCAGCCCGTGGAGCTGGTGGGCGCGGTGAAGGCCACTGGGCAATACGGGCGATTACGCTGGGGCGTGCTCGCCGCCTTCGAAGACGAGGTAAAACTCGACGCCACCACCGCCACCGGTGCCCCAATCAATCTGCACGACGACGGCAGCGACTACGGCATCGCCCGCATCCTGTACGAGGACAACGTGCGTGGCGCTTACACCGCACTCGGCTTTCTATCCACGGCCGTGCTGCACGAGGATGGCGATGCCCTGGCACAGGGCGTGGATGCACACTTCCTCAGCGCCGACGGCAAGCTGAAAGTCGACGGCCAACTGATGACTTCAGACATCGACGGAGCGGAGCGCGGCTACGGCGGTTTCGTGGACTTTGAACTTACCTACCGCCAGGGGCTCGTGCACCGCATCGGGCTGGAGTATTTCGACGAAAATCTGGATATCAACGATCTCGGCTTCCTGCAACGCAACAACCACTACCAGTTGCGCAGTTCACTGCAGTGGACCACCGCAAACCTGAGCTTCGCGCGCGACAACCAGTTCGACATGCGAGGCTTCCTGCGCAAAAGCGTTACCGAATCTGTGCTCAACGGTGCCGGCTTCTTCCTGTCCGACCGGTTGGGCTTGAACGACCTGAGCACCCTCACCACCCGCGTCGCCTTCTTCCCGTCCCAGTTCGATGACCTCAACAGCTTCGGCAATGGCACCTACCGCATCGAGCCGAAAGCAGACATCAGCATCGATTGGGAGACCGACAGCAGCCGCGAATGGCAATTCGGCATTGGCAGCGCCTTTCGCGACGAGGACCTCGGCGGCAACACCTACAGCTTCAACGCCGGTGTCACCTGGCGGCCGAGCGACCGCTTCGCGACCACAATCGATGTGACCTACCTCGATCGCGACGGCTGGCTGCTGCATCAGGCAGACGACCTCTTCGCCACCTTCGAGGCGGAGCAATGGATGCCGCGCTTCTCCATGGAGTATTTCATCAGCGCCCGCCAGCAGATCCGCATGTCGCTGCAGTGGGTAGGTATCCGTGCACGGGAGCAGGACTTCTACCGT
>JAUILW010000884.1 GCA_030432795.1 Gammaproteobacteria bacterium | reverse complement strand
AACGGTTGATGCGGGAGTTCGGCTTTGGCCGCCGCGACCGTCGGGCCGCCATCGGCTGGTTCGGCGAAGGCAAGTCCGGCAACGCCGATTTCCATCGGCTCGCCAACGACTGCAATCGCAAGCCTCAGGACGCGCTGACCGAGCTGGTACTCGAGTGCCTGGTGCACACTGCCCACATCGAACCCTCCGCGGCGGCCAACCGCACCCTGAAGCTCCTGACCAGCCTCCTCAAAGTAGACAACCCGACCCTTCTGCAGAAGCAGGCTCTGGTGGCTCAAGCGAGCAGTGCCGAAGCCCACGCCCGGGAGCTACTCGGCCTGGCCGAAGATGCCTCACTCGAGGCCACCAAGCGCGCCTACCGCAAGCTCGCCAGCCGCTACCACCCGGACAAGCTGGGGCGCGAGGCAAGCGAGGCGGAACGTGCCTATTACCAGCAGCGCAGCATCGAGATACGCAACGCCTACGACATCCTCTGCGAGCACCGCGTCTGACACCAGCCGCATTCTGGCTGCGCGCCGATTCTGCTAGCATGCGCGCCTTGCCAAGCCAGGTATCAGCATGCCCCGTCAAGCCGATTGGATAGCGCCTTCCATTCTATCCGCCGACTTCTCCCGTCTCGGTGCCGAGATCGAAGCGGTGTTGGCCGCTGGCGCCGACATCGTTCACTTCGATGTGATGGACAATCACTACGTGCCGAACCTGACCATCGGCCCGCTGGTGCTCGAATCGCTACGCAAAGCCGGCATTGCGGCGACGATGGACGTACACCTCATGGTGAAACCTGTAGATCGCCTGATCGGCGACTTTCTGGCAGCAGGGGCCGACATCATCAGCGTGCACCCCGAAGCCACGGAACATCTGCATCGCACGCTCAGCCTCATTCGTGAGGGCGGCGCTCAAGCCGGCCTGGTGTTCAATCCGGCCACACCGTTGGCCGTGCTGGCCGAGGTGATCGATCTGGTGGATCTCGTGCTCATCATGTCCGTCAATCCCGGTTTCGGCGGCCAGGCCTTCATCCCGCAAAGCCTGGACAAGCTGGCAGACGCACGCGACATCATCGACAGCCAGAACCGGCCGGTGCGCCTGGAGATCGACGGCGGCATCAAAGCCGACAACATTGCCTCAGCCGCGGCCGCTGGCGCAGATACCTTCGTGGCCGGCAGCGCCATCTTCGGCAGCGAGAGCTATACCGACACCATCGCCCGCATGCGGGCAGCGCTTGCCACCGTGGCTTGAGCCCATGGCAAGCTGCATCGAGCGCCTCTGGGGCGGCTACTGCTTCGATCTGGACGGCACGCTCGTTGACACCGCCCCGGACCTGCATGCTGCGCTCAACCACGCGCTGCAATTGCACAGCTTACCGCCGGTAGAAGAGTCGCTGGCGCGGCGCTTCATCGGCCACGGTGCGTTGGCGATGATTGAGCGCGCCATCGAACATCACGCACAAACACGCAACGATACCCAACCC
>JAUILW010000883.1 GCA_030432795.1 Gammaproteobacteria bacterium | reverse complement strand
CAGGACTGATTGGTAGTCGCGCAGCCGTGCTGTCGCCGTAGCCGACTGTCACTGCGTTCTCGAAGGAACGCGACAAGCGGCACATTTTCGCAGATAGGACATCCGACACGGCGTCGTCGACGTCGTGCGTCGTCTGCTGTGCATCGGTGTGGTTTTCAGCGGCCCCCGGCGCTCAGCCCGCCGCCGGTCGGATGTCCGTGCGGCACTTCATCCCTAGAAGGAGGCTTCCGTGCCGCAGTCACGAAGACTATCGCGCCGCCTTGTCGGCGTCATCTGTAAGAGATTCCCAGAACTTGAACTCGGAAGAGTGCAGGACCCGCGTGCTCGGCGAGGTCGCCGCTGGCGTCTGCCGGTGCTCCTGCGCCTGCTTCTGGTCGGGGTCATGACCGACCGCAAGGGCCTCGCCGAGGTCGAGAACCTGTCCAAAGACCTCGCCACGCCGCTGCGCCGCCTGCTCGGCGTGGGTCGCCGTGTCGCCGACACCACCCTCCGCGACCTGCTCTGCCGAATCGACCCGGAGCAGCTCCGCCGTGTCCTGCATCGTCAGGTTCGATGCGCTCATCGGCGCAAGGCGCTCGCACTGGATGGCCTGCCGTTCGGCGTCGTGTCGATGGACGGCAGAAGCACCGCCACCAACCTGTGGGACGACCGCAACCGCATCGCGCAGCGACACAAGGCCAAGCCTGCCCTCGTGCGCACCATCACCTCGTGCCTGATCTCTGCGCGCGCCCGCCCGTGCATCGACATGCACGTCGTCACCCCGACTCGCAACGAGATGTCGGCCTTCCCGGCCGCCTTTGCTCGCTTGGTCCAGGAGCTCGGTGCGCTGTTTCGGGTGGTCATGTACGACAGCGGCGCGAGCAGCGCGGCCAACGCGCGCCTCATCGTTGAGGCGGGCAAGGACTACGTCTTCTGCTTGAAGGCCGAGCAGCCGACGATCCTTGCGGAGGCTCAGCGGCTGTTGGGACGCAAGCGACCATCCACGGCAGTGCAGACCACGACACTGGCTGGCAGCAACGTGGTTGTGCGCCGCATGTGGCTCGATGAGCGTATCGCAGCTTGGCACGGCTTTCCGGGGCTCCGCGCCGCGATCCGCCTGCAGACGGAGACCACGGACAAGGTCACCGGCGTCGTTACCAAGCACGACCGCTACTACATCACGAGCCTGCCAGCGTCGGCGCTGACGGCGCCGGAGTGGCACATGCTGATCCGTCGTCGCTGGAGCGTGGAGAACGAGTGCCACTGCACTTGGGACCGCATCTTCCGCGAGGACGACCGGCCCTGGATTCGGCAGCCAGAGGGCATGGTCAACGTCATGCTGCTCCGGCGCATCGCATACAACGCGCTCGCGCTTTTCCGCAGCGTGACGCAGCGCAGCGCCAAGGCGCGCGCCGTACCTTGGAAGCGGCTGATGGAACAGCTGCGCAACGCCCTGCTGGTGTCGACGGTCGAGACGATCGCTGGCCTG
>JAUILW010000133.1 GCA_030432795.1 Gammaproteobacteria bacterium | reverse complement strand
ACATAGCCGTTGGACGGCGCGTTGTAGGTCGCTTCCAGGAGCACCTTGTTGTCGCCGAAGTACTCGCAGTAGTACGGCTCGTCTTCCACGTCGAACGCATCGATCCCCTGCACCAGCGGGTGCTGCGGGTCGCTCACCCGCACGGTAAACGGCTCGATGGGCGGATGCGCAACGAACCGGTTACCGAGCATCTGCATGAAGCGTGGCGCCTTGTCCGGCGTGTCGGCTTTGCCGTCGACGAACTCGATCAGAGCGCTGGTGCCATGCAGCGCCAGCCAGCGTCCACCACCCTGCAGGAACTGCTCCAGCCCATCCTGCTCTGCCTCGGTGGGACACAGATCGCAGGTGTAGGTAATGAGTAGGTTTGAACCACAGATGGCCTGCGAGTCCGAGAAGTTGTCGCTTACGCGCGTCCAGATATCCTCATGCTCCGCCAGAAGCTTCAACAACTCCAGACGCGCGAAGTTGGTGTCGTGATACTTCGCGTTACACACCAGATAAACATCGATCCGCTGATTCGCCGTCGACATTGGTTCCCCCTGCCCCCTGGTTGAGTCGAGCGCTTATACTACCCCGTCCAGAGCTTCGAAGCCGCCCGTCGCATGCAGACCAGCCCAGCACTTCGCCCAGTGACGCAGGACGAGATCGATACGTTTCACACCGACGGTGCGGTTCTCATTAAAAACGTACTGGCCCCCGAATGGACGGAACTGCTGACGGAAGGGCTCGAGTACGCTCAAGCCCACCCGGACGGCATGTCTGCCGGCGTTTCCATGCCATTGCGTATCGATCAGTTTCCGGCGCGGCATTCGCCGCAGCTCGCCGCCTACCTGAACACCTCGCCGATGGCGGAAGTGGTGGGCTCGGTGCTGCAGGCGCCGGTGCGGTTCTACATGGATCAGATGTTCTACAAGCCGCCTGGCCGCATCGCACCCAGTGCCTGGCATCAGGACACCTGTTACTACAACGTGGATGGCCATCAGCTGGTGCGCGCCTGGGTGTGCGCCGACCCGGCGCCCCGTGAGATCAGCCTGGAGGTTGTACGTGGCTCGCACCTGTGGAACGTCACCTACCGGCCGCCTGTGGGCCTGGACCCCGCAACCGATCCGGAGGGTGCCGCCGCACTCGAGCGCCGCTACGCCGACGGCGAGATTCTGCTCGGGCCGGAGTCGCACGAGCAGTGGACCTACTTCGACTCGTTCCTCGACCCCAGCCTGCCGCAGCTTCCGAACATCGAACGAGCCAGAGCATCGTTCGACATCATCGGCTGGGACTACGAGCCCGGAGACGTGCTGCTGTTTCACGGCCACATACTCCACTCCGCCCGCGGCAACGTCGATCGCTCCATTCCCCGGCGCGCCTACGCCGCATTGTGGGCCGGCCCCGATGTGCACTACCTGCGCAGGCGCAGTCAGGCCATTCCCGATCCCCTGCCGCTGTACCAGCACCAACCGCAGGACGGACAACCGCTCGCAGACTTCGCCGACGTTTTTCCGGTGGTGTGGTCGCCCTGATGCGCAACGTCATGCTGGTGGGTGGCATCTACCACCCCTTCGATGAGTACGCCGAGGAGATCACAAGCCTGTGCACAGAGATTGGTGTGGACACGATTGTGACCGACGACGTCGAAGCGGCCATAGGCCAACTGGAAGGTGCAGCGCTGTTCACCCTGTACGCGCTGCGCTGGCGCATGCTGAACCACGAGAAGTACATCCCGCATCGGCCCCGGTGGGCATTTGAAATGCCGCAAGCACTGGCCGATACCTTACGGAGTTATGTCGCCAACGGCGGGCCCATGCTTGCGATGCACACCGCCTCCATCTGCTTTGACGACTGGCCGGGTTTCGCGCAGGTGCTGGGCGGCCAGTGGGTATGGAACACGAGCTTCCACCCGGAACCCGGCGCGGTGGACGTCATACCGGCAGGCGAGCATCCCATCGTCTCCGGCAGCGACCGCTTTACGTTGAGCGATGAGGTCTATCACAACCTGGCACTTGAGCCCGGCAGCACCCCGCTGCTCCAGGCCAGGGTGCCCGACGGCGATTGGCAGACCGTCGCCTGGGCATACGAGGGAGGCGGCGGCCGTGTGGTTTACGACGCCCTGGGCCACGACGGCGCCAGCCTGCGGGATACCGCGCATCGCGCATTTCTCAGGTCGAGCCTGCGCTGGCTGATGCAGCACTGATTTGCCACCCGCACTAACCCAGCATCGGGCACTTCGGCTCGCCACCTTTGCCGCGTTGTACGCAGCGCAGGGGTTGCCGTTTGGCCTGTTCATCATTTCCATCCCCGCCTGGATGGCGGCGCAGGCGTACGAACCGGCGCAGATCGGCTCGTTCATCGGCATCGCAGCCCTGCCCTGGAGCTTGAAGCTGGTGGTGGCGCCGGTCATGGATCGCTTCGGTTTCCCGGCCATGGGCGAGCGCCGGCCGTGGGTTATCCTGGCTCAGGTAGGCTGCGTGCTGTGCTATGCCGCATTCTTCTGGCTCCCGCCCGGCCTCGCCCTGCTCGCCACGCTGGGCTTCGTTACGAACAGCTTCTCCGCCGCCCAGGACGTGGCCGTAGACGGCATGGCCATCAAACTGCTGCCGGCCGAGGAACGCGCCCGCGCGAACGGCTTCATGTTCGGCGGCCAGCAACTCGGTATTGCGCTCGGCGGCTCCGGCGGTGGTTACCTGCTCAACAGCGCGGGCTACACCGGCGTTGCGGTTCTCGGCGTCGTGACGACGTTCCTCATTCTGCTGCTGCCGCTGCTTCTGCGTGAGCGGCCTGAGCACAAGCTGTTTCCCTGGTCGCCAGGCATCTCCACCTCGACCGCGCAGGAACACTCAGCGCTGCAGATGGGCATGGACCTTCTGCGCCGCATTCTCGCCCCAGTGAGCCTGCTGATCCTCGCCTCGCAGTTTCTCTACCGCAGCGCCGATGGGCTGCTCAACGCGCTGCACCCGGTTTTTCTGGTGCAGTCCCTCGACTGGGCTGATACCGCCTACAGCGACTGGTACACCACCGGCAGCATCGTCGGTGCCGTGGTGGGTGTACTCGTCTCACCGTGGATCGATCGCCTGCAGCCAGGGCGCGCCTTCTGGTGGATCATCGCCGCAAAGCTTGCCATTTTCGCCGCCGCCATCCCTTTGCTCACGGAGCAGAGCCCGCTCATCGGCGGATATCTTGTGGCGCAGGGCATCGCATCGCACCTGCTTGCCATCTGCGTGATCGCTCGTCTGATGCACGAATGCGCTGGTGCCGCCATCGGTACGCAGTTTGCGGTGTACATGGCGCTGGCGAACCTATCCTACAGCGCCGGTGCGTTTCTTTACGCACAGCTATCGGCGTACAGCGTCACCACACTGCTGCTCCTCGGCATCGGCATGCTGCTGGCGGCGATGGTGTGCTGGCGGCTGGCTGCCGGCATCAACCGCTCAGCTACGCCGGCGCCCGACAGTAGTGATCGATGAACTTCTGATGCTCCGGAAGCTGGCCGACGAATTTGCGCACTGACTGGTGGATCCCCGTCAGAAAGCGCTCCAGTTCTTCGTCGGTCATCATGTTGACGATGGGGTGATACTGCTCCGGGATCAATCCCTGCCCCATCATCACCTGAATCCATGAGTTCTCTCCGAAGAGCTCCGTGGGTACCTTGAACACCCGTCCGGATTGCTTGAACAGCTCAATGCGATGCTGCAGCGAATCTGGCACACGCATCGTACGGCATTGATTCCAGAAATCTGAGTCGCCACGTTCGGTGACATGGTAGTGCAGCACAATGAAATCGCGCACGTTTTCGATCTCGAAGCTCATCTGACTATTGAACTCATCGATATCCGGCTGGCGAATACCATCGTAAGGAAACATCTGCATCAGCCGAATGATGCTGCGCTGAATGAGATGGATGCTGGTGGACTCGAGCGGCTCGATGAACCCCGAGGACAAGCCCATCGCAACGCAGTTCTTGTGCCAGTGGCGTTTGCGCGTGCCGGTCTTGAACTTCAAGACCCGCGGCTCCGTAAGCACCTCACCTTGCACGTTGTCGAGCAACTTACCGACCGCCTCGTCGTCGGACCAATGCTGATCGCTGAACACCACGCCATTGCCGACACGGTGCTGCAGAGGAATGCGCCACTGCCATCCAGCCTCACGAGCGATGGATCGCGTGTAGGGCACAGGAGGTGCAACAGATGCGGTCTGCACCGCCACTGCACTGTTGCACGGAAGCCAATGGGTCCAGTCTTCGTATCCAGCTTGCAGCGTTTCCTCGATCAGAAGCCCACGGAATCCCGTGCAGTCAATGAACAGATCCCCTTCGATCAACTGCCCTGAGTCGAGCCGAATGCCCGTGATGAAACCGCTCTCTGCGTCCTGCTCGACGTCGACGATCTTGCCTTCCTGGCGGATCACACCGTCCGCTTCGGCCATCGTCCGTAGAAATCTTGCATAGAGCGAAGCATCGAAGTGGTAGGCGTAGTTGAGATTCTGATTCGGCAACACCGCAAAGCGACCGGCCTTGGCAGCCAGCCACTCATTGCAGTACTCGCCGAACTCACGGCTCAAACCCGACTTCAGGCCCTTCAGCCAGAAGTGCTGAAAACCCGCAGCCCAACTGTCTTTGCCAGTCCAACCAAACGAATGTATGTAGTCTTTGCCGACGTCGCGCCACCCCTCGAAGGAGATGCCGAGCTTGAACGTACCCTGCACCGCCTTCAGAAAATCCTGCTCTTTGATCTTCAGAATGTCGTGCAGCGTGAGGAGCGTTGGAATGGTCGCTTCGCCGACACCAACCGTACCAATGACATCCGACTCCACCAGAACGATATCCAGGGTCTTGCCAATGGTCCGTGCAAACGAAGCCGCTGCCATCCATCCCGCGGTGCCACCCCCTGCGATGATGAGCTTATTCACTTTGCGACGTTCCATGGCTGACTCCTATTGGCTGAGACGCTGCACGAGTTCCGCTCGTACCCGACGTATGGTTTCCTCATCGAGCGGGTTGAGCATCCCTCTGCCCGCAGCAGGTATGTGCTCGAAGTTCCGCTCATCGGCTTCAAATACGTAGTAGTCGAACAAATGCTTCCACGCACGTCGCTGGTGCGCCGGCAGCTCGCGCAACGCAAGAATGGCATGGCTCAGCGCCACCGATGGCGCTCCCATGGAGGCCGGCGTCGTGCACCACCAGTAGTTCACCAGCAGGTTGAAAGGCGCGCTGGCCCGAACATGGTGCCACCACATGCTGGGCACGAAGAGTGCATCCCCTGGTTCCAGATCCGCAATCAGGGCGTGCTGCTGCGCTTGTGCAAAACGGGGAAAGCGTTGCAGGTCCGGCGCATCGAAATCCACCAGACTGATCATCTGCCCCGATGGCGTGCGGTCGATGGGACCAACGTACAGGTTGTGTAGCTGCTCCGGAGGAAACAACGTGAAGCGCCGCCGGCCAGCGACTACGCAGGCAAGATTGTCCGGAAAGTCGAAGTGCGCCGATACGCTCGTGGGGCCACCGAGCCAGAAGCTCGCCAGCGCATCGTTCACTGGCAGCGACACATCATTGGCCGCTCGAAAGCCAGGCAACCAGTCATCCACCGGCGTGGAACCCACGTAGATGGTGTCGATGTTGTCTTCGACCTTCGGCCCGAGCAAGCGGGCGAGCACCTGCGCCAGCGATGCCTTGCCACTCCTGAAGTTGAAGCCGGTGCAATCCGCATCGTAGAAGAACCGGCCGCGCATCGCGGCATCGCCCACATACACAGTGAGCGGTTTGTTGGCGTCGAAGGTGCTCAAGTAGTCGGCAAGTGCTTCCGCGGAATCTACTGCCCGAAGCACGGCGGGCCAGGCCGCAACGTAGCCTTTCAACACCAGCGGCACTGTGGATTCGTATGCGGCGGCCGGCAGCGGCGCACCGGCGTCGACCTGCAGATGCGCAACCTGCTGCACGTCAGTTACCCTTGCCGACCAGGGCGTTCTTACGCTGGATCAGGGCACGCACGTTCGCCATGGAGGCAAGCACCATGAACAGCGGCATGAGAAAGCCCTCGCGATTGAACCGCTCGAGCACCTCTCCCGGCAGCTCCTGAAGCTTCTCCTCGTTGATGCCGTAAAGCCCGATGAGCTGGTTACGTGACCCATCGTTGAGTGAAATCTCCAGTGTCACCGCTTCCAACAGACCTTCCGCGTGCAGCGCCGCGGTGAAATCCCGGCAGTGGCCGAGTCCATCGTGGAGCGCCTCCAGCAAACCGGCTTGCTCTTCCAGATACTGCGTTCGGCCGGACAACGCATCAAACAACGGTTCGCCTTCGTTGCGGCTGACCCGCGGATGCGACATGTCGAGCGAGAGTACCCGTGCCTGTTCCTCTCCGCCCGGAACATCCTTCACACCGACCATGAATGGACCTCTACGGATCATGGCCGGCACGTAGTCCGCGCTCCAGGTATCACCCTCCAGAAACAGGTTTTCACCGTCTTCAAAACCCAGCAGCGCTACCGGGTAATACGCGTCGTTGCGATCGATCTGAAAAAACACCGGATAGCAGGCCTGCACGTTGCGCAGCTCGAATGGCATCACCATCACCTGCATGACCGCATCGCCAAAGCGTTCACCTGGTGTGGTGACCACCCGCACATCGGCGTGCTCCGTGCTGTTGAGTATCTGAAAATCCGAATGCGTCATGCTATCGACCCACGAGTTCCTGGATGAACGAACGGTTCGGGGTGAGCCCCGCAACCAGCCTGCGGCCCTGCACCTGCACTTCCTGTGCTGCCTGCGCCATCTCAACACCGTCTGCGCAGACGGGCATGTACTGCGGCCGGAAGCCCATGCCGTAGAGAACATACTGGTAACTGGCCGAGGGGAACAGCTCGTCCAGCATCGGCGCGTCGCGATGGTAGGGTGTTTGCTGGCGCCAGAGCAGCAGCTTGTCTGCCAGCGAGTCCGGCCAGGAACCACGATATCGGTGCGCCCGCCAGTATTCTGAGTCGTCGCGGAGGCTGACCGCATAGTGCAACTTGAGAAACTCGATGATGCGCTGCCAGTGGTAGGTCAGCTTGTCGTTGAACTGCTTTGCCACTGCATCCATGATCACGCGCTCACGAGGAAGCTGCTGAGCAATCAACGCAGCAGACTGCTCGATGAGCGCGATTGCCGAAGCCTCCAACGGCTCGATGAATCCTGCGGACAAGCCCACGGCGACACAGTTGCGCTCCCAGAAACGCGCGCGGTGGCCGGGCTGGAAACGCAACGTTCGCCAGCCCGCCGCATCGGAATCCCGCAGCGTGGGGTCTGCGCCGATATAGCCAGCAAGAATACGCCGCGCTTCGTCATCGCTGGTGAACGAAGATGCATACACATGGCCGATACCCCGCCGCGTTTGCAGCGCAATGTCCCAGATCCAGCCCGCCGGCGTAGCAGTACTGTTGGTGGTGGAGGGAATCGGCGATTGCGCATCAGCATAAGGCACTTGGGCGGCTATCGCCGAGTCATTGAAGAGCACATCGTCCACCGGCAGTAGCGGCACACGGTAGTGCTCGCCGAGCAGCAGCGCACGATGGCCAGTACAGTCGATGAACAGATCTCCGGCCTCGCGCGCGCCGGTGTCTAGAATGACCGCTTCAATATCCGTATCCGGCGCACCTTCGATGCGGGTGACGTTCGCACGCACATGGCGCACACCGAGCCGATCTACCGCGTGGGTACGCAACAGGTCGGCAAAACGGCCGGCATCGAGATGGTAGGCATAGTTCACGGCGAACGCGTAGTCCGGCATGCCGGCCTGCTTTGGTGCCAGGCCATGATCAATGACCGCGGATTGGGGCGTGACAAAGCCGGCAAAATCGCTCGCACCACCTTTTGCTAACCAGGCCAGCGCGAGATTGGTCGT
>JAUILW010000882.1 GCA_030432795.1 Gammaproteobacteria bacterium | reverse complement strand
CGTGAGCGCGGTTTTCACCGCCGAGCTGAACCTCACGGACCTCAACCCGCCAACAAGCTACACCATCGTCGGCGACGTTAAAGGCGGCGCAGCGGGATTCGGCAAGGGCGCTGCGCGGGTAGCGCTGGCGGCGGAAGGTGATGGTACGATCCTGACCTACGATGTCGACGCAAAGGTTGGCGGTAAGCTTGCGCAAGTCGGCTCTCGACTCATCGATGCTGCGGCACGGAAAATGGCTGACGAGTTTTTCACGGCGTTCAGCACGCGCCTCGGAGCAACGCCTGCCGCCCACGAGCAGGACCATCAGCCCGCCGTTGGCGCAACGAACAGTACATGGTGGGTGTGGCTGATTGCAGCCGCGGCCGCAATCATTGCAACCGCAGTAGCAATCAGTCGCTGAAAGCACCCGCAAAAGGAAGGAAAAGCATGCAGATAACTCTGACCGTCAACGGCACTACCCGCGATCTGGACGTGCCAGCCAACACCCTGCTGGTGGACATCCTGCGCGAACACCTGCGCCTCACCGGCACGCATATCGGCTGCGACACCACCCAGTGCGGCGCCTGCACGGTGCACTTCAACGGCCGGGCGGTGAAGTCCTGCACTGTGCTTGCCGGTCAGGCAAACGGTGCCGATGTGGTAACGATCGAAGGGATCGGTACCGTAGACGCGCTGCACCCCATGCAGGCGTCTTTTCGCGAATGCCACGCATTACAGTGCGGCTTCTGCACCCCAGGCATGATCATGTCGGCCATCGATCTGGTGCAGCACGCCGAATCGCTCGACCGCGACAGTATTCGCAGCGGGTTGAAAGGCAACATATGCCGCTGCACGGGATACCACAACATCGTCGACGCCGTACAGCACGCGGCTAGGACCCTGAAAGCAGAAACAAACGCAGAATAGGAGCAAGCCGGTGCACCCATTCACCTACCACCGCCCCAGCACCTTGGATGAAGCGGTCGCCGCGTTTCAGGCCGCAGAAGAACCGGTGTACCTGTCCGGCGGCATGACACTGATCCCGACGCTGAAGCAGCGTCTGAGCAGTCCCACCGACGTTATCGACCTTTGCGACATCGACACCATGAGCGGCATCGAGGGCAGCGGTGGCACGCTGACCGTCGGCGCTTTCACCCGCCATGCCGAAGTCGCCGCAAGCGATACCGTGCGCCAACAAATTCCCGCACTGGCATCACTCGCCGCATTGATTGGCGACAACCAGGTTCGCAACCGGGGCACCATGGGTGGCTCCGTGGCCAACAGCGACCCTGCCGCCGACTACCCGGCGGCCGTGGTGGCTCTGGGAGCGGACGTGCTGACCAATGCGCGCACCATAGCGGCAGAAGATTATTTTCAGGATCTCTTCGAAACCGCTCTGGAGCACGGCGAGATCATCCGAGGCATACGGTTTCGCGTGCCGGACCGTGCGGCATACGCAAAGTTCGCCCACCCTGCATCGCGCTACGCCGTGG
>JAUILW010000132.1 GCA_030432795.1 Gammaproteobacteria bacterium | reverse complement strand
GCTTCCGCAGCGATCAGCTTCTCCAGGGTCGCCGCCAGATCCGGTTGACGGAAGATCTCTCCCGCATGCGGTGCTTGCCGCTCCTCTCCCTCGTGCACAAGAAACAGCGCCCGGGAGTACGGCCACTGCAGCAGATGCGTCTTGTTGCGCTCTATCGAGTCTGCGGTTTGCGCTTCCATCGGGTAGCCTCGCGCAAGCGTCACCGCCGGCGCCAACACCTCGGCTAACGTCAGCGTGCCGTACTCCGCCAGCATGACCAGCAACGCGCCGGGCGTTCCGGGGGTTACCGCCGCCAACGGCCCGTACTCCGGCGGCTGGGACATACCGCGGCTGGTGAAGTATTCCGGCGTCGCTCCACTCGGCGCGACGCCCAGGCCGTTGATGGCAATTACCCGCTGCTCCCCTGGGTGATAGATCAGCGCCTGGGTCTCGCCGCCCCAACTGAGCACGTCGAACATCGTCGAGGTGGCAGCGAGCATGGCACACGCTGCATCCACGGCATTGCCGCCCTGCTCGAAGATGCGCGCTCCCGCTGTGGCGGCCAGCGGCTTGCCGGTGATGGCCACCCAATGGGTACCGTAGAGAATGGGTTTTACCGTATCGGCGCGCGACAACGCGGCACCTGACCAGCCGGCGAAGAACATCACAGAAAGGATGACGATGCGCCTCATGTAAGCCAGCATAGCGCCATCACCATCGGGGGCTCCACTTGAAACGCCGCTTAACCGCCACGCTCGCGCTGCTCACGACACTTTTTACCGCACTGAGCGCACCCGCAGACACGGCAAAGCCAATCGCCATCGCCGTACACGGCGGTGCCGGCACCATGCGCAAGGACCAGCTCGACGAGGCGCTTGAGCAGCGCATCACCGCCAAGCTGCGCGAAGCCACGGAGGCCGGGCACGCTCGCCTTGCCGCGGGGGCGTCCGCCGTCGACGCTGTGGTTGCCGCCATCGCCATCCTCGAGGCGTCGCCGTTGTTCAACGCTGGCGTGGGTGCGGTGTACACCTGGGATGGCACCCACGAACTGGACGCCAGCATCATGACGGGTGACACCCGCGCCGCTGGCGCGGTGGCTGGGGTGCGCACCATCGCAAGCCCCATCCACGCCGCTCGCGCGGTCATGGAGCACTCGCCACACGTGCTACTTAGCGGTACCGGCGCCGAGGCGTTTGCGCAAAGCCAAGGGCTCAAGATGGTGGCGAACAGCCATTTCGACACGCCTGAGCGGCTCGAGGCGCTGCAACGCGCGAAGGCGCGGGCGGAAGCGGACAAACACGGCACCGTCGGCGCGGTGGCACTCGATGCGCAGGGCAACCTTGCCGCCGGCACATCCACCGGCGGCATGACCGGCAAACGCTGGGGCCGGGTGGGCGACTCGCCAATCATCGGCGCCGGCACCTTCGCAGACAATGCCAGCTGCGCGGTCTCCGCCACCGGCCACGGCGAGTACTTCATCCGCTACAACGTCGCCGCCGACATCTGCGCCCGCGTCGCCTACAAAGGGTTATCCATCGAAGCCGCCGGGCATGAAGTTATCCAGCAGACACTGCTGCCCGCCGGCGGCACCGGTGGCGTCATCATCCTCGACGCTGCCGGCAACATCAGCATGCCGTTCAACACCGAGGGCATGTACCGAGCCGCCATCGATCCCAGCGGCAAGCGCTTCGTCGGCATCTATCGCTGAGCGATCAGCGGCCCTGCCAGCGCGGCGGCCGCTTTTCAGCAAACGCCCGCGGGCCTTCCAGAGCATCGGCGCTCGCCAGCCGCGCCTCTTCCGCCGGATAACGCGCCGCAAACGCCGCCGGCAGCGATCGATCGAGCCCCTGCATGGCCGCCTGCTTGGTGGCACGCACGGCCAGCGGCGCGCAGCGCAGAATGTCCTGCACCCATTCATCCACAGCTTCCGTCAGGCGCTGTGCGGGCACGACCTCATTGACCAGCCCCAGTTCGTAAGCACGCGCAGCGGTCATGTGCCGACCGGTCAGCAGGTAGCCCATGGCCACTTTCAGACCGATCTGGCGGGGCAGCCGATGCACGCCTGCAGCACCGGCAATGAGGCCGCGGCGCGGTTCAGGCAGGCCGAACTCGGCATGTTCGGCGGCGATGATGATGTCACAAGCCAGCGCAAGCTCGAGACCGCCGCCGAGCGCGAAACCGTTGACCGCGGCAATCACCGGCTTGGCGAAATCCCATCGCTCGTTGAGCGGCCGTGTGCGCGCCGCCATGTCGGCCCAGAGCGCACGCTGCGTATCGTCCGCCTGCCGCTCCCGCGCCCGATGTTTGAGATCTGCACCAGCGCAGAATGCCCGCTCACCGGCGCCGGTAACCACTGCAAGCCAGATATCGGGGTCGTTTTCCACGGTGTCCCAATGCTCTGAGAGCGCCAGGCGCAGATCCGGATTGAGGCTGTTCATCGCCTCCGGCCGGTCGAGCGTGATCCAGGCGACGCGCTCGCGCACCTCGAAACGCGCAACCATCAGGTAGGTACCTGCACGCGCGCTGGCGGCACAGGCACGCCGCTGACCCCGGCATCCATCACGTAGACGCTGCCGGCCCGGTCCGAATCGCTGCCGTCGGAGCCCGTGACGATGTACAGCGCGCGTAGGTCGTCACCGCCGAAACACACGCTCGTGCACATGGGTTCCGGTGTGTCGATGAAGCGCTGCTCACGGCCTTCGGCATCGAACACCACCACACCGTGACCGCCGCCGGCGAGCGCCACCCACACCGATCCGTCTTCTGCCACTACCAGGCCGTCCGGCACACCGCGCGCCGTCTCCGCGAACCGCATCTTCTCGCCCAGGTCGCCGTTCTCCAGCACGCTGTACATGAACACCGTGTTGCGCCGCGAGTCCGAGTGATACAGGGTGCGGCCATCCGGCGAGAAGCCGAGGCCGTTGGTGAGCTGAACATCCCGCCCCACCACGCGGCTGCCGCCATCCAGGTCGATCAGGTACAGATCACCTGCAGCAGGCTTGCGCCCATCGGCAAATACCGGCGAGGCGCCGAGCCCGCCCGCGTAGATGCGTCCCGCCGCGTCGGTGGTAATGTCGTTGAAGCCCACGAGCCCTGCGTCTTCGTCCCGCTCGAGCAACGTCACCGTCGTTCCACCATCAAACGGCTTGAGCGCGATGTTGCGGCCGCTCACCACCAGACCGCCGGATTCGTGCAGTGCCATGCCGCCAATGCCGCGCCGGTGTTCGAAGACGGTCTGCACGTTACCGGCGTCGTTCACCGCAAACACACCGCCAAACAGCACGTCCGAAAACACGAGCCCGAGCGCATCGCTCCACACCGGCCCTTCGATCAGCCCATAACCGGTTGCCAGACGTTCCATCACTGCCATAGCCTTCTCCCTTCCTTTGATCTGTCACGCAACTCTACTGCACGTAAACGAGGACACGCCATGCTGCGCCGAATCGCCCTGATGTTCCTGACCCTCGCCTCCTGCGCGGCGATGGCCGACCTTGGCCTGCCGACGACGAAGCCAAAAGCCGTGGGCATGTCGGAGGAACGGCTGGCCCGCATCGCCCCGGCCATGCAGCGGTACATCGACGAAGGGCTGGTGCCCGGCGTGATTACCGCCATCATGCGGCGAGGCAAGCTGGTGCACCTGCAGGTTCAGGGCGACATGGACGTGGAGAACGGCAAGCCCATGCAGGCCGATACGGTATTCCGCATCGCTTCCATGTCCAAACCCATCACTTCCGTTGCACTGATGATGCTGTGGGAGGAAGGACGCTTTCAGCTGCGTGATCCGGTGGCGCGGTTTCTACCGGAGTTCGCCGATGTAAAGGTATCCAGCACCCGCGACGCCAGCGGCGCCACCGGCGAGCTTGTGTCGCTCGCGCGACCGATTGAAATCCGCGACATGCTCACCCACACAGCAGGGCTTGCCAACAACTACATCGGCAACGTAGAGCATTACCGCACAGTGATGCAGGCGCTGCCCGAGGACGATCTCGAGGCGTTCATCAAGCGTCTGGCCACGTTGCCGCTGAACTACCAGCCGGGCAGCGCCTGGGAGTACTCCGCCGCCACCGACGTGGTCGGCCGGCTCGTGGAGGTCATCAGCGGCATGTCGCTGGATGTCTTCCTGCGCACACGCATCTTCGAACCCCTCGACATGCCGGACACCCACTTTTACCTGGATGATTCCTACGCCGACCGCCTGGCCGCCCAGTACCAACCCCGCGAAGGCGACAACCGGATCGAGCTGCAGGATCCCGCGGGTACCGCCAGCCGCTGGATCACGGGGCCGAAGAAACTCTTCCGCGGCGCTGGCGGCCTGGTATCCACGGTGCACGACTACCTGCGCTTTCAGCAGATGATGCTCAATGAAGGCGCGCTCGATGGCGCGCAGATACTCGCGCCTTCCACTGTGCGGCTCATCAATGACAACCACACGGGAGAACTGCCGCTGTGGCTGCCCGGGCCAGGCATGGGTTTCGGCCTCGGCTACGGAGTGGTGCTGGATCGCGGCGCCGCCGCTACACCGCTCAGTGAGGGCGCCTACTACTGGGGCGGCGCGTACTGCACCCTGTCATGGGTGGACCCGGCAGAGGAGCTCGTGGCCGTGCTGATGACGCAGGTACGCCCGTACACGCACATCAACATCCGCCAGGACTTTCAGGTGCTCACCTATCAGGCAATCACCAAGTAGCCGGAGGTGTGAGCCGCGCGCTAGCGCTGTGACACCCAGCCGATGGCGTTCGCCAGCAGCCTGCGAAAGTGGGGATTGGCATACGCCACCGGGTCATCGCCACACTGCAGGTAGACGATGCGGCTCTTTCCCTCCGCCCGGCACCAGCCGATGAGATTGCTGCCTGGTGCATGTTCCCAGCCTTCGTTGTCGAACATCTTCCGCTCTTCCACGACCTTACGCGCCGAGTAAAAATTCTCCGCGGTGAAGTCGTAGCTGCTGGCCAGCAGCGGTTGCACATCGTCTTCGAATACTTCGGACAGATACAGCTCATCCGTGATGTCGAACTCCGCCGGTACCCCGGCGGTCACCGGGTGATCCTCGAGCACGCGCACGGTGTGCGTCACGCCGTGTCGGTAGCCGGAGTCCTGGCACATCTTGCCGCGCAGCCGCGCCGGCATGTAATGGAAGCGTCCACCGACGATCTGCGCGTAACGCTCCCAGGCCGGCCAACCGGCAATGGCGTGATGCAGGAACACGAAACCGTGTCCTTCCTCTATCAGGGCCTCGAAGCCCTCGCGGTAGCGGCGCGGCGGTTCGGTGAAGTCCGGCGCGCGGTCCGGGTGAAACGTAATGCCTGGCATGTCGTAGCACACGAAGGCGTCGTAACCTGCCGCCTCACGAGGGTTGAACAGCGCCTGCGCCGCCGGCTGCTCCACCAGGGTGTAATCCACCCCGTCCATCGCTTCGAAGATGTCGTAGAACGGCTGTCGTTCATACGGATGCCCTTTCACCACCAGCAGTATGCGTTTCACGACGGCGCTTCTCCCCGGATTGCCCTGCGTTATGCTACTCGATCCCACAATCGGTTGGAGCGCGCATGAGTCTGCTGGAAGAAAAGTCGCTGGCCGACGCCGACGTGCAGGAAAACCCGGTCGCTTACTACCGGGCGCTGCGGCAAGAACCGCTGCACTGGGACCCGCGCCTGGGCGTGTACATCTGCTCTACCTATGCCCTGATGCGGGAGATTCTTCGCGATCCAGACACATTCTCGAGCGTGGACAGCCAGTCAGTAGAGGGTATGCGCCCGCCGCCGCCGGAGGTGGTGGCCATCCGCAGGCAATTGCTGCCGCCGGTGAACACCCTGGTCACCAATGACCCGCCCAGCCACACGCGCATCCGCAAAATGGTGGACGAGCCCTTTCGTCCGCGCGCCATCGAAACCCTGCGCACAGGGATTCGCGAGATCGTCAACGAGACACTGGACGCCTTTCTCGAGCGCGGCGAAGCGGACGTCGTTGCCGAGTTCGCGATCCCCATTCCCATCAAGGTCATCGCCGACATGCTCGGCATCCCACGGCAGATGGCGCCGGAAATCAAAGCGTGGTCCGATGCGTCTGTGGACCCGCTCGGCATGATGGTGAGCGATGCGCGGCTGATCGAGTGCGCCCGCATCATCAAGTCCTTCCAGGACTACATCGTCGCTGAACTCGAGGAGCGACGGGTGCGGCCGCGGGACGACCTGCTGACCCGCCTGGTGGAGGCTCGGGACGAGGACGGCGCCGGCTTCACCGTGCCTGAGATGCTGTCGCTCACCCAGCAGTTCCTGGTGGCGGGCAACGAAACCACCACCAACGCCATCGCTGCCGGGGTGCAACTGCTCATCGACAACCCCGTGCAATACGCCGAGCTCGAACGACGCCCGGATCGGCTGATGACCTTCGCCAACGAGATTCTGCGCCTGGAATCCCCCGCCGCCGGGCTCTTCCGGGTGGTGCGCCGCGACACCACGCTCGCAGGCAAAGCGCTGCCGGCGGGCAGCCGGATCATGCTGCGTTTCGCGGCGGCCAACCGTGATCCCGGCAAGTACGCGAACGCCGACGATCTGGATGTGCACCGCAGCAACGCCGGTACCCATGTGGGCTTCGGCGCCGGCATCCATCACTGCATTGGCGCCAATCTGGCACGCGAAGAACTGGTACAGACCTTCGACATTCTGCTCGCGCGGGTGAAGAATCTGGCGTACAAGCCGGGGGCCAACGATTTCCGGCACCACCCATCGATGATTCTGCGCGGTCTGGAACGTCTGGAAGTCACTTTCCAACAGCGCTGAGTGATATAGTAACGCGTTATAAGAAATCAACTGGAGGGGACCACGTGGCGGCATCGCTCACAGACGACATCCTGAAAGACATGCACCGGCGTATGGTGCGCATCCGCAGGTTCGAGGAGACCGCGGGCAAGCTCATGGAGGACGGTAAGATTCCGGGGGCGCTGCACCTGTACGTGGGTGAGGAAGCTGTCGCCTCGGGCGTCATGGTGCACCTCTCCGACCAGGATCAGATCACCTCCACGCACCGGGGCCACGGCCACCTCATCGCCAAGGGTGGCGAGTTCGACCGCATGTTCGCCGAGCTCTTCGGCAAGGCCACCGGCTACTGCAAGGGCAAAGGCGGGAGCATGCACATCTCCAACCTCGAGGTCGGCATGCTCGGCGCCAACGGCATCGTCGGTGGCGGCCCGCCGATCGCCATGGGTGCTGCGTTCTCCAATAAGTTTCAGAAGAACGGTCAGGTGGCCGTGTGCTTCTTCGGTGACGGCGCCAGCAACGAAGGCTCGTTTCATGAGGCGGCCAACATGGCGGGTCTCTACAAGCTGCCGGTGGTGTTCGTCTGCGAGAACAACGGTTACGGCGAGTACACGCCGCAGAAAAACCACCAGGCCATTGTCGATGTCGCCGATCGCGCGCCTGGTTACGGCATGCCCGGTGTGGTGTGCGACGGCATGGACGTGGTGGCCGTGTATGAAGCCGCCGGCGAAGCCATCGACCGCGCCCGCCGTGGCGAGGGGCCGACGCTGCTCGAGTGCAAGACCTACCGCTTCTACGACCACGTTGGCGTGCGCGGCATGGGCCTGAACTATCGCAGCGACGACGAGGTGGACGAGTGGAAGAAAAAGGACCCTATCGACCTCTTCGAAGCCCGCCTCAAGGAGCAGGGCGTGATGGATGAGGCTGAGGTGCAGGCCGTGCACGACGCGGTAGCCGCCGATATCAAGGCCGCCATCCAATTTGCCGAGGAGAGTCCCATGCCGGACCCTTCCTCGATTACCGAAGACGTCTACGCCTGAGCCGCACGAGAGGAAACAGACATGGCTGAAGCAGCAGTAAAATCACGCAAAATTCCCTACGTGAGTGCCATCAACGAAGGCATACGCGTCGTACTGGCCGAGCAAC
>JAUILW010000881.1 GCA_030432795.1 Gammaproteobacteria bacterium | reverse complement strand
AGCGCGCGCGATGCGTCCACCAGCAGGGCTTCCTTTTCACGAAAGCCCTTGCTCACTTCTTCCAGTCGAGCTTCAAGCGCCGCTGCGCTGGCTTGCGCTTCAGCAAGGTGCAGCTGCCGTAGCTCGAGCTGCTCACGGCTGATGGCCAGCTCCGATTTCAGCGTGGCGACCTCTCCGCTACTGGTGGCAATCGTTCGATCCTGGTGATCGATGTAGGTTTCGAGCCGTGAGCGCACTTGCGCATGGGTATCGGCTTCCCGCGTCAGACCGTCCTCAAAAGCCTGGCGAAGCCGTCGTCGCGCCACCGCCATACTGATCCAGATGGTGGCAAGGACCGCCACCGCCACCAGCGCGATGGTCGTGGTGAGCGGGACGGAGATGTGCGCGAGCGGTTCGATGGGCAAAGGGTTTCGTGTGGCTTGGACTCGGTTGCCGGGCAACAGTACACTAGCGATCCAACGACGTTAAGCGGCTGAAGCTGCTCGTCTGCCGGGCTACGTGCAGGAAAACGACCATCGCACCGAACACTCCGATACTCATCGTCGATGACGATGCAGCTCACGCCGAAAGCACACGCGCCCTACTCGAAGCGCACAACCATATAGCGCGGATAGAGACCAATCCGCGAAAGGCACTCGACTGGCTTGGTGACAACGACGTTGCCGTGTTGCTGCTCGACCTCAACATGCCGGAGATGACCGGGGTGGAGGTGCTTGAAGAACTGGTGCAGCAGGGCGCCAGCATGAAGACCATCGTCGTCAGCGGCGAGCAGGAAGTGGAGACGGTCTCTCCCCTGCTGCGTCTGGGGGCCTACGATTTCATGGCCAAGCCCTACGACCCCGCACGGCTGGTTCGCAGCGTTACCCACGCGCTGGGAGAGTGGCACCTGCAGCAGGAAAACGCCCGCATTCAGTCACGCGAACGCAAGACGGACGAACTCAACCGCTTCCTGCTCGATGCGTTTCCCGACCTGCTGTACGTACTGGATGATAGAGGAAAGTTTACCTTTATAAACAGACGGTTAGATCACTTATTTCCAGTGCTTCGTGAAGAGATGATCGGCGAAGACTGGCAGACGCTGTTCGGTTCCCGCAGCCATCTGGCCGAGCAGCTCAATCACCGCATGAACGAACGTCGCACAGGCTTGCGGGCTACGCGCGCGCTGGAATTCGACATCACCGCGGACTCTGGCGAACAGGCGACGCTCGAGTGCACCGCGCGGGGGCTTTACCAGGAAGCCACGGAGGATGAAGGGCGTCGCTATGTTGGCACGTACGGCGTGCTACAGGATGTTACTGAATCCCGCCGCACCCGGCGCGCGCTCGTGCAGAGCCAGCGTAAGTTCCACGGCTTGTTCATGGAAAGCCCGGACGGGGTGTTCATCTCTTCGCTGGACACCGGCTCGGTGCTGGAGGGGAACGACATTTTCAACCAGCTCAAGCTACAGTTTGGCGCCAGCGCCGACACCACGGATGG